>JAPUKV010000127.1 GCA_027295475.1 Pseudomonadota bacterium | reverse complement strand
GCAGGTGCTTAGTTACGAACTACGTATTGCGGGCCTGACCGAAGACCAACCACCAGCGGAACCGGAGGCACCGCCGGCGACAGGTACCGAACTCGAGAATTTCTACGTGCATCTGGAACAGGTGTTGATGCGATCGGGCTTCCTGGATCCGGAGAAGCCAAGGCTGCTGATGCGCCGGCTGCGGCGTTTGTTCATCAAGGCCGAACTGGATCAGAACGAAGTGAATATTCTGCGCGGACTGCTGGCGGCGCTTGATCCCGAGGCCCCGAAGGATCTGATCGAGTGAGCGGGACAGCGGTCTACCTCGACTTTGCTGCAACCACGCCAATCGATCCGCGGGTCGCAGATGCGATGCAGTCCTGCCTGTCGCCGGGCGGACCATTCGCCAACCCTGCGTCGATCCATATTGCAGGAAGAGAGTCTGCCGCACTCGTTGAAAAAGCGCGGCAGCGACTGGCGGACCTGCTTGGCGCCGATCCGCGCTGCCTCATCTGGACCTCGGGTGCCACCGAGTCGGACAACCTGGCGATTATGGGCGCAGCCAGTTTTCGGGCGCACCGTGGCAAACACCTGATCACCATGCCAACGGAACACAAAGCCGTAACCGATACCTTCGCGCATTTGCAAAAGTCCGGCTACGACATCACCTGGCTCAAGCCGGATGCTGATGGGCTGCTCTCTATCGATGAACTTGAATCAAGTATTCGTGCCGACACGCAGCTCGTCTCAATCATGCACATCAACAATGAAACCGGCGTGATCCAGGACATAAGGCGCATCGGTGAGCTTTGCCACGCGCGAGATATCCTGTTTCACACGGACGCGGCGCAATCGGTTGGCAAGTTGCCGTTCGATCTCGGCGAACTGCCAATCGACTTGCTGTCCCTGACCGCCCACAAATTTTACGGCCCACAGGGAATCGGTGCCCTTTATATCGCTGACCGGCCCGGCTGCCGGGTATTGCCGATATTGCACGGTGGCGGCCAGGAGCGGCGCCTGCGGCCAGGTTCGTTGCCGGTACATCAAATCGTCGGTGCCGGTACGGCCGCTGAAATCGCACGACAGGACATGGCCAACGATCTCGCTCATGTAACTACCTTGCGCGACAGGCTCTGGCAGGGGATCAAGACGTTGCCGGGAATTCTGCGGAACGGCAGTGCGGACCATTCCTATCCGGGCATCCTCAACATCAGTGTGCCGGGCGTTGAGGGCGAAAGCCTGATGCTCGGGCTCGAACCGGTGTGTGCCGCTAGCGGCTCAGCTTGTAATTCAACCAGTGGCGAGTCGTCCTTTGTGTTGCGCGCGCTCGGCCGGGACGATGCGCTGGCGCAAAGTGCCATCCGTTTCAGTTTCGGTCGGACTACGACCAACGATGATATTGACGTCGCCATAGAACGCTATCGATGGTCCGTGGATCATCTGCTTTCGATCGCACCGTTGGCCGTCCCTGGCGGCTGAAATGATGGCGACCAGCAGCTATAATTGGGCCGTGCGGCGGCACTTTGCAGACCCTCAACACGCCGGCAAATTGCAGGATGACTATGAGCTGACGTTGGTCGCCGACGTGTCGGAGTCCGACCATGGTGCGCATATCGTAATTTCGGCCGGAATTCGCGGCGGCGTCATTGCCGGGATGGCATACAGGGTATGGGGTTGCCCGCACCTGATCGCGGCACTGGAATGCGTGTGCACGACATTTGAGGGCCAGCCGGTTGCCGGCCTTGAAAATTTCGATTCAGCAGACATAACGCAGGAATTGTCTGTACCGGTCGAGAAGACCGGCCGTATACTATTGCTGGAAGATGCGCTGGCGACGCTTTGGGCAAAAAGCGCCGGCACTGAAGATCAAGGATAATATCGCATGGCTATTTCACTGACTGAACCTGCCGCGGAGCGGGTCAGGACCTATCTCGATGCCAGGGGCAAAGGAGTCGGCCTGCGGGTCGGCGTCAAGAAGACCGGCTGCAACGGATTTGCCTATGTCATCAACTATGCCGACGAAATCGAGGATTCCGATGTCGTATTCGAGGAACGCGGCGTCAAGGTCGTGGTCGACAAGACCAGTCTCGAGTTCATCGATGGCACCGAGGTCGATTTCGTGAAAGAAGGTCTCAATGAGGCATTTCGCTTCCGCAATCCGAATGTGACCGGCGAATGCGGCTGTGGAGAGAGTTTTAGTATCTGAGGCTTGTTGAAAAACTCGGTTTTTAACACACAAGCGGTTGATCTGACCGCTGGCCCTTTGCATTCATTGCCTGAGCCAATCTATCAAAGTAAAATTAGCGGTTCGGCTGCTCTGACGCCGCCTGATTCAATCTACCAACAACAAGGAAATGTTTATGTCCGTTGAGCAGACGCTCTCCATCATCAAACCTGATGGGGTCCAGAAAAACCTCATTGGTGAAATTGTCGGTCGCTTCGAAAAAGCGGGTCTGGAGATTTTAGCCGCCAGAATGATTCACCTTTCCAGGGAACAGGCGGAAGAATTTTATGCCGTTCACCAAGAACGTCCGTTTTTCAATGATCTCGTGAGTTATATGACTTCCGGTCCGGTCATGGTACAGGCGCTGCAGGGTGAATCGGCGATCGATGCCAATCGCCAGATCATGGGGGCGACCAATCCTGCGGATGCAGATCCCGGCACTATTCGCGCCGATTTTGCCGC
>JAPUKV010000126.1 GCA_027295475.1 Pseudomonadota bacterium | reverse complement strand
TAGAACTCCGCCAGCGCCATCGCCGTCAGCTTGGCGCCAGTTTGCAACATGACGTACTGCTTGCCCTCATGCACATACGTTGACATGCCGTAGTTCACGGGTCCGGGAATCTCGACGCTTCCAAGTTGTTCGCCAGACAGTTTATCGACGAAGAACAACATGGGCGTACCGTCGCTCGCAGCACTCGTGTACATGAACATGGTCTTCGTCACTGACATCGCGGCATTGCGTCCGGTACCGGTCGTCGGAATATCCATGTCCTTAAGATCCGGGTGATTGAGCACCCGATCCGGTGTCTCGCCGATCGGCATCTGCCACAGGTGCTCGCCGGAATTCATGTCAATGGCCGTGATCTGGCTGTACGGCGGTTTGAGTATGGGCAGGTTATCCGGGCCGCGAACGTTATCCGCCCGCAAGTTGGCCCAATCCGAGAACGTTACGCCGGTCGGTGCATCGATATCCTTATCGCGTTCCTCGCCTGAGCCAATAATAGCGGCGGAACAGGCGTTACGACTGGAAACATACAAAATACCGGTTTCAGGGTCAGCAACTGTCGGCCCGTCGATGTTGGTGCCGCCACCCCCGCCGGGGCACCAGTAGGCAGCGCGATAACCCTGATCGTTGTCACGATGCAAGGGCGGATGGAACAGCGGACCGATTTTGTATTCCTTCAGGGCCTCAATGGCTTTAGCGCGAAGTTCCGGCGTGTAGTCGATCAAGTCATCTTGCGTCAGGCCCTGCATGCCGTAGGCCGCGGGCTTGGTCGGAAACGGCTGCGTTTCCGATAGTTTTTCACCCGGAATGTCTGACGCCGGAACCGGCTTTTCCTCGATCGGCCAGATTGGCTCGCCCGTTTCGCGGTTGAACGTGTAGGCAAAGTTTTGCTTTGTCGTTTGCACGACGATGGGTGTTTCCACGCCATCGATATTGACGTCGAGCAACACGGGCGCAGTGGACGTGTCGTAATTCCAGATGTCGTGGTGGATGAGCTGGTAATGCCAGACACGTTCACCGGTTTTGACGTCCAGCGCGATCAGGCTGGTACCGTAAAGATTGTCGCCGGGGCTAAAGCCGCCGTAATAATCGATCGTAACGCCGTTCGTCGGGATGTAGACGATGCCACGTTCCTGATCGGCAGACATTGGCGCCCAGGAGGAGATGTCGCCGGTGTACTTCCAGGCGTCGTTTTCCCAGGTGTCGTGTCCGAACTCGCCGGGTCGAGGAATAACATGAAACTTCCACAGGAATTCGCCAGTCCTGGCGTCGTAAGCAAGGATATCACCCGGCACGTTTTCGATGCGTGACTGATAGTAGCCTTGCTCATGCGAGTTACCGACGATAACGACACCGTTGACGACGATCGGTGGTGATGATGTCGTGATGTAGCCATTCTCGAGCGACATTCCCTCATAGGGGTCGTGGCCGTAGGGAAGATCTGCAAGCAGATCGTCGAGCATGTCGACTACACCGGTTTCCGGAAATCCGTCGATCGGTACTTTCCTCCCCCAGTTCTCCAGCGGCTGACCGGTTTCGGCGTCGAGCGCCGTCAGGAAAAACGCCGGTGATGAAATGTAGATAACGCCTCGACCTTCGACTTCGGCATAGGCGACGCCTTTACCGTAATCTGCACGCATCGAATATTCGTAACGGGCAGTTTTGGGTTCGCCATACGACCACTTCAGCTCGCCGTTTGCGGGGTCGATTGCGACTACATAGCGTCGTGGCCCGACGACCGTGAAAAGCGTGCCGTTGATGTAACTTGGCGTCGACCGGCCACTTTGTGCGTTAAAGCTGCCACCATCCCATACCCATGCCTCTTCGAGATCCTCGAAATTCTCCGGAGTGATCTCATCGGCTGGCGAATATCGTGTGTGCGCGGCATCGCCGCCGAGAAACTCCCATTGTCCGCCGGATGTGCCGGCACCGGATTTGACGCCTTCGCCGACCATACGCTCTGCAATGGCCTCGGACGCCGGTTCCTGCGAACAGCCCACAATCGTCAATATCAGGCTGACGATGCCGATACGGAATAATGCTGACGCCAGGCTTGCTGTCTTCATACTTGCTCCCCCACATTGCCACCTTCTGTACAGTTGCCGGTCCGGGCCGGTATCCAGCATCAGGTGCATCTCTTTTTTTCGAAGTTGACCAATAAGTTTACGATAAATGGCGCCCCGGATGGAGAACAAAAAGCCGCTTTGTTAGAGTCTTGACGTTCTGAGTATCGTATTACACGAAGGCAGGCCACATGGATTTAGGAATAAGCGGGAAACGCGCGCTGGTGCTGGCATCGAGTCAGGGTCTCGGACTGGGTGTCGCGACAAAACTCTGCGAAGAGGGCGCCAATGTGCTGATCTGTGGTCGGGTGGAAGAAAAGCTTGTCGCGGCCGCGGCAGAACTGACTGCAGCGGGCCCGGGCAAGGCTGACTACACCGTCGTCGATCTGTCCGAGTCGGACGCGGCCGGCAAGTTATACAAGGCAGCAAAGGAAAAGCTTGGCGGTGTCGATATCCTGGTCAACAACACTGGCGGTCCTCCGCCGGGAACCACCGAAACACCCGATGCGGAATTATGGCGATCCCAGATCGATACAATGTTGCTCAGGATCATCGAAATCACAAACTTGTGCCTTGCCGACATGCGCGAAGCCGGCTGGGGCAGGGTGCTTACCATCGCATCATCCGGTGTCCTCCAGCCGATTCACAATCTTGCGATGTCCAATACGATTCGATCATCGCTGGTTGGTTGGAGCAAGTCGCTCTCCAACGAGGTGGCGGCGGCGGGTATTACGGTGAATATGCTATTGCCCGGACAAATACGCACGGCAAGACTGAAGCAACTCGATGAGGCTGACGCCAGCAGGCTCGGCAAACCTGTCGCGGAGGTATCCGCCGCGGCGCAGGCGGGAATTCCTGCCGGGCGCTACGGCACTATCGAGGAATTCGGATCCGTCGGCGCTTTTCTCGTCAGCGAGCCGGCAAGGTACATGACCGGCGGCCTGATTCGTTGCGATGGAGGTTCGATCAGGAGCGTATGACCTCACGCATTCTCGTTATAAACCCCAATTCCAACGAAAGCATTACACAGGGGATCGATCAGGCGATGGATTCCTTCCGGGTGGAGTATGGCGTCGATATTTCCTGCTGCACGCTGGCGGATGGCCCGTTCGGCATCGAGACTGACGAAGACATCAGCGCGGTAGTGCCGCTGATCGTCAATGAGATAGGCAAACATGACGACTGCGATGCCTTCGTCATCGCCTGTTATTCCGACCCCGGGCTGGATGAGAGCCGCGCCGCATCGTTGAAGCCGGTCTTCGGCATCCAGGAAAGCGCGGTTTCCCTGTCCGCTACTTTTGAGCGGCGTTTCGGCGTATTGGCACTGCGGCGCGAATCAATACAGCGTCATATCGCCTATATCCGGCAACTGGGTTATCAGTCATTCTATGCCGGCGAGCGGCCGCTTGATGTGAGCGTTGAAGAGGCAGCTAACGACATAAGAGTACTGCAAAAAATTATCGACATCGGACGGCAACTCATCGAAGAAGACGGCGCGGAAACCCTGATTCTCGGTTGTGCCGGACTGGCGCTACACCGACAGGCAGCACAGCTGGAACTGGGTGTTCCGGTGATCGACCCGGTGCAAGCTGCGGTGAAGATGGCGGCCGAATCGCTGGGCCACTAGACGGCGTAAAAAAAGCACCCACGTGAGTGCTTTTTTCGTCTGGCCTGAATGGTCGAATTACACGTTTGAAATTGCGTCCGCCATGCTGTTCAGCGCTTTGCTGAGCATCTGGCGCGAGCAGCCAATGTTCATACGCATGCAGCGTTTGCTGCCTTTGCCGTAGCCCTCGCCGTCATTCAGCTGAACACCGGAGTTTTCGACCAGCCATGCTTCGAATGCCTGCGTTTCTGTCATCGGATTGTTGGTATTCTGACTGGCCGCTGATTTCTCGACCACGCCCACTTCATCCATGATGTCGCCGAAGTGCAGCCAGCTCAGCATCGTTCCTTCAGTCTTCGTGTAGCCGACCTGCGGCAAACTCTCTTTCAGAAAGTCTTCAACGTAGGTGTGATTGTCATCGATATAGCGCAGCACCTGTTCGAACCAGTCGCGGCCATGTCGATAGGCGGCTTCGTTAGCGACGATACCCAGCGTGTTGATACCGGCTTGATGGTTTATCTTCACACGCTCCAGGTAGACCGGGTTAGTCGAAAACCAGTAGGCGTTTTTGGACGCAGGCATACTAAAAGTCTTGGTGATCGCCTTAAACGTCAGGCTGTTATTGACGATATCCTTATCCGGCAGAGAGGCAAACGGCGTATATTTCTGTCCGGCACGCACGAAGTCCGCATGAATCTCGTCTGCCAGCACAACGACCTGATGCTTGAGACACAACTCACCGATTCGCAGCAGGTCTTCTTCAGACCAGACGTTGCCCGTCGGGTTTTGCGGATTACACAACAACATTGCGTGTGTGTCTGCGGTCATGCGTGCTTCGAGGTCATCCCAGTCAATCGTATAGTGACCATTTTCGAACACCATTTCACTTTCGTTCTTAATCGTTCGTGAGTGTGTCAGATCCGAGTAGAAGCCGTTATAGGTCGGCGTCATCATCAGCACTTTACTTGCCGGCGGCGAGAAGGTCTTGAGTGTTGCAACCAACCCGGGATGCACGCCCGTTGCAAAGACGATTGAGGCAGGGTCGACCTCGAGGCCATAGTGCTCGTGATTCCAGTCGGTAATGGCCTCGCGGTATGAATCGTATGC
>JAPUKV010000125.1 GCA_027295475.1 Pseudomonadota bacterium | reverse complement strand
GATCACCCGGTTGCGCCCAATCGAGGGCAGCATCGAGCGACTCGGTCTCTTCCATGTGATGCTTTATTTGATCTTCCCGTGCACCGCATTTGATCAGCTCTTCCCTGATGAGACCGTAGACCTCGCCCGGGGGCCGACCGCGCGCGTAAGCTTCGAGTTCCGACACGATCACTTCATCGAGACCTATCGACCAGGCGCTTCTCGCCAGTTCGCGAATGGATGCTTCCGTTCGGTCCCCCGCCTGAGCGAAAGCAAGCAGCCTGCGCTTCGCCGGCAGTGCGCGCGCCATATCGAATAGTGCCTGCATCGCGTGAGGATTGTGTGCGAAGTCTACCAGCACTTTGAAATCCGAAATCGAATAAACGTTGGAGCGACCGGGATTGTCGTCCTGGGACATCGAGGTCAGTCCCTCGCGGATATCCGCTACAGGAATACCAAGACAGTGTGTTAATGCAGCCGCGGCCAGCGCATTGGCGGTGTTGTGACTCGCAGCTCCGCCGAGCGTGATCGGTATTTCCTCGCTCTTGCAGATGACTTCGCTCGATTCACCATCAACGCGTGACAAGCTATCGTCGTCCAGCACGAAGGCCAGACCACCGTTAGCCACATGTTTTTCAACCGTGGGATTGTCCTTGTCCATTGTGAACCAAACGATTTTTCCAGAAAATTCCGCCGACTTCCCGACGAGCAAGTCGTCGTCCGCGTTCAGGATGAGCGAACCGGAAGTTTCGACAGCATGGCTGACGATCCATTTGACGTTCAGCAATTCATTCAGGTTTTGCGAACCAAAATCGCCGAGATGATCCTCGGCGATATTGGTAATAAGGGCGACGTCGGCTCGCGTGACACCCAGGCCACGGCGCAACAGGCCGCCTCTCGCCGTTTCAAGAATGGCCAGATCCACTTCCTGTTGCCGTAAAATATTTCTGGCACCACCCGGTCCTGACCAGTCGTCCCGATCGATGATCCGATCATTCACGGCGATCCAGTCAGTAGAACTCAGCCCGACGTTTTTCCCGGACACGCGGGCGATATGCGCGGCAAGGCGTACGGTCGTCGTTTTGCCGTTGGTGCCGGTAATTATTCCGGCGGGTATGTCATGTATAGCGTCCCAGTCGATTTCGCCGGGTTCCGGTAATTCGCGTACAGGCCAGGTCAGTGAGCCCGTCCCAAGACCGATCGATGCCTCGTCATCATCCCAGAGAAAGGTCTTGCCGCGCTCCTCGGCCGCTGCTGCAAGCTTCAGCAGGCCAGGATTTGCCTCTTCGCTAATCTCTGCGCGTATGCGCTCGACGGTTGCATCGAAATCGGCGGCGTCCGCGGCGTTGAACTCGCTGTCGCAACACGCCCATGCCCATTCGTTGATGGCGGAGGCTGCATACAGCGCGTCGATAGGGGCCGAGAAAGCCAGGCTTACGCCTCCGGACAGGCGCCAGCTGCAGGTAGATTCGTCTGCCCAACCGACGGCTTCGAGCATACGTCGGATACTGGTCTCCCAGAACGGGATGAGCTGTCCGGCCTCCGCTTCGCTGCAGCGAACATCGAGGATCGTGCCCGGCTTGTTCCACAACAGGCTCGGCCCGGTCAGTCTGCGCGCGTCAATGTATTCCATCGGCGTCGATCGGCGGGATTTGCGGGCTAATCGCCGGCTTCCCTGGCAATACGAACGCCGCGTTCATCGCTGATGAGCTCTAGGTCATCGTTAAAATTGAAATCCTCGCTTTCCGGCAGTTCGATACTCACCGACGATCTCTTGGGCGCATCCTCGACCCTGGCGCCAGAATTGAAATAGATGATTTGCTTCCAGGTGCGTTTGACAGCATCGGTAAGCACCAGGACCAGGTCGCCCGGCTCCGCCGTCTCCAGCGCTCGGGTCGTCGCCTCCTGCTCGTCGGGGATGACTTCGATCTGGTCCACGGAAACGCCTTCCTCAAGCAGTTTGTTCTTGAGCATGACGGCGACTTCCTCGTCACCACGTCCGCGGCGGTTGTCGTCGCAGCGGCAAATGAAATGATCAAAATGCCCGGCAGCGATTTCTGCTATCTCTCTGATGTCTTCATCTCGCCGGTCACCGGGGGCGGACAGCACCACAATGCGTCTTCCTTCAGGCTCGAAACGGTCAACCAGATGGCACATTGCCCGAACAGCCGCGGGATTGTGCGCGTAATCGAGAATGACCTTGAACGGGTGTTCGTCATAGATATTCATACGTCCCGGCGTTTGGAAAAACGTCGCGTCAAAGGTTCGCAGCCCGTGGCGGATATCCTCGAGCCCGATATCCATGTTGTAGGCGAGTGCAGCGGCAAACATCGCATTTTGTACATTGTGAATTGCCCGGCCTTCGATCGTCGCGGGAATCAGGTGAGTCCAGAGCAGCGGGATATGACTCTCATTGTCATAAATAGTGATCATGTGGCCGTTCATGCCCTCTTCGAGCACGAAGGCCTGCCCACCGGCACGAATATGTTGCTTGACCAGCGGATGCCCGGGATTCATCGTCACATAGCAGAGCGTTGCCGCGTCTGTGTAGTCCGCCATTTGCAGGCAATGCGCGTCATCGGCATTGAGGATGGCCGCGTCCCTGGCGACTTCAACAGGGACTCGCTTGATTTCAGCCAGCTGCTCGAGCGTGTCTATGCCCTTCATGCCCAGATGATCGGCAGCAACATTGAGGCAGGCAGCAACATTACACTCCTGGAATCCCAGCCCGCCGCGCAACATGCCGCCGCGAGCCGTTTCCATGACGGCTGCATCGATAGACGGATCCCGCAGAATCATCTTTGCCGATACCGGGCCCGTCATGTCGCCCGGGACGCTGAGCTGCCCGTCGATATAGACACCGTCTGTCGAAGTCAGGCCAACCGTGAAGCCACACATCTTCAGGATGTGCGCAAGCATGCGTGAGGTTGTCGTCTTGCCGTTCGTGCCGGTCACTGCTGCAATCGGGACACGGCTGGGGGAATCGGGTGGAAAAAGCATATCCAGCACAGGGCCGGCCACATCTCGCGACGTGCCTTCACTCGGCGCAACATGCATGCGGAAACCGGGCCCCGCGTTGACTTCGCAGATTCCGCCGCCTGTTTCACGGTATGACTCGGTGATGTCTTTGGTCAGGAAATCGACGCCGCCGATATCCAGGCCGATTGCCTTGATCGTGCGAATCGCCATGTCGCGATTGTCAGGATGAATAGTGTCCGTTACGTCGATCGCCGTACCACCGGTTGAAAGGTTCGCGGTCGATCGCAGGTAAACAGTCTCCCCGTCCTTTGGAACCGTGTTGCGGTCGTAGCCCAGCTTTGCCAGCAGGCGCTCGGCCTGATGATCCAATTCCAGCCGTGTCAGCACTTTCTCATGACCGACACCGCGACGCGGGTCTTCGTTAACGACTTCCACAAGCTGCTCGATCGTTTGCCTGCCATCACCGACGACATGACCTGGCACGCGCTTCGCTGCGGCAACGAGTTCGCCATTGACGACGAGAAGCCTGTGATCGTGGCCCTCGAGAAAACTCTCCACGATGATGTTGCGGCCATGCTCTCTTGCCTTGGCAAACGCGGCTTCAACTTCATCGTTCGTTTTCAGATTGATGGAAACGCCGCGCCCATGATTGCCGGAGAGTGGTTTCAGGACGACGGGAAAGCCGATTCGCGCCGCCGCGCGTTTTGCGTCACTCGAACTTCGCACCAGTCGCTGCTTCGGCACCGGTAATCCAAGGTCGCGGAGAATACTGTTGGTTTCTTCTTTGTCCGACGCCAGTTCGACTGCGATATTGCTGGTGTTGCCGGTCGTTGTCGCCTGGATGCGGTGTTGGTACTTGCCGTGACCGAACTGCACCAGGCTTTGACGGTTCAGGCGAATCCACGGTATGCCGCGCTCTTCTGCCGCACGTACCAGCGATGCGGTACTCGGGCCAAATGCACGACGCTGCGCATAGCGAATGAATCTGTCCCGCTCTTCGCCGAATTCCCAATCGTCGCCGGGTGCATCGTCTGGTTTCACTTCTGCCGGCAGGAGGCTGTGGATCAACGCCAGAGACAACTGGCTTGCTTCACGACCAACTGCGTCGTCGTGGTACTGGAAGACCATGTTGTAGTGGCCGGATTTGCCATCGATCGAGCGTGTCCGGCCGAAGGTCACGGGGTAACCAGCAATATTCTGCAGTTCGATCGCGACGTGTTCCATGACATGCCCGAGCCATGTGCCCTCGTCCTCCTTCAGCCGGCGGACGAACCCGCCGGGCTCGTTGTAGGAGCAGCCGTGTTCCTGCAGTCCCGGTAGATAGTCGAGCAGCGGGTCAACGAAGTCCTTGCCCAGTCGGCCCGTCGGCCAGTCCTCGAGATCGCCCAGATCGAGAACGTGCCGGATTACCGGGAAGTGTGCATAAATATTAGGTCCAACATAGACGTTGGTGCTGACGATATTCATGGGCCGGGCTCCATCGTTATTCTTTTGGCTCTGCGAACGCTTCGCGGGAAGCAATCTCGAAGCGCCCGCCGGCTATCAGTATATGCAGCTTCACGTCAATCAGGCTAACGGGCTCGCCCCGCTGCGCCCGGTCCATCGAAGAATAGCTGAGGTTCGTCGGATCGATGATCGTGATGCCACCGCTGCCGACGACTTCAAGACTGTCTCCGGGCTTGATGAAGGCTGCCGTGTCCTCATCCAGACCGATGCCGACCGCAAACGGGTTATAGGCCAGCGCGGTCAGCAGGCGACCGAGCCTGTCTCTCTCGCGAAAATGCTGGTCGATGATGAAGCTGTTGGTCAGGCCAAGGCCGGGTGCCATCGTTACCATGTCCGGGCTAGGCGTGCTGCCTTCGCCGCCCCCTGCGATCATGTGTTCGGGCATGAATGCCGCACCCGCCGACGTCCCTGCGACGTGCAGCCCAGCGGCATTCCGGCGCCGAATCATCTGCGCAACGGGTGTTCCACCCAGCGTTGTCGAAAGCCGCAGTTGGTTTCCGCCCGTCATAAAAACGCCCTGGGCGCCCTCGATGTAATCGAGAAATTTCTGCGAGTGGCAGTCTTCACGTGTCAGCATCTGCAGGACACGCGCATGTTCGATGCCGAGTTTGCGAAACAGTTTCTCGTAATTCCGGCCCGTATCTTCGAGCTCGGACGCAGTCGGTATAATCGCAATGCGGGCCGACCTGCCACCGCAAATTTCGACAAAGCGATCGAGGATTTCAGGGTTGTGCAATTTTTCCTCGGCACCACCGATCGGGATGATGAAGCCGCGCTCAGCCCCGTCTGCATGATTCGACGGGCCCATTATCGTTGCTCTCCGTTCTGCTCCTCGAACTGACCAAAGACTTGCTGACGGCGATCCTTCACGTGCCAGATTCCAGCGATCATGACATCGTGAATATCGTGATCCTCATCGAGCACGATGACATCGGCAGCATACCCCGTCGTGATTCGGCCTCTGTCGTGCAGGCGCAGAATATTTGCAACGTTCGAAGTGAACGCAGGCAATACCTGCTCAAGCGGTGCACCTCCCGCCAGCAGATTCTTAAGCGTTAGCGGCAGACTTGCCGCCCGGCCGATGACCATCTCCTGGACTTCGCCCTGCTCATTGAATACCGGCAGGCAACCGCCGCCATCGGAGCTGATCGTGATTTTGTCGGCCGGCGCGCCGGACTGCAGATACTTCAGTAAGGCGTCTTCCGCCGGCCAGGCGTCTTCGCCTTCTGCAACGGGGAACGCCGTAATATCAACCGTGCTGCCATTACGGGCGAGATCGAGTGCCTCTTCGAACAGCGCCTTGCGCCGGTTGATGTGTGTGGGATTAAAGACGCGTGCCGGCAACTCGCTCAAGGCAAGGGCCTGGCGAACCAGGTCCAGGCCACGCTCACCATCACCGAGGTGCAGGTGCACGATCCCCGCTTTACCCGAGATCATTCCTGCGACATGGGCGTCACTCGCGATCCGCAACAGTTCATCACGCGTGGGCTGAGACGAACGATGGTCGCTCAACGCCAGTTCGCCGATGCCGATCACCGGGTCCAGATACACAATGTCGTCCCGCACGCTGCCGGTCAGCGTAACCGGCGGCACATGATAGCCACCGGTATGGCACCAGGCACCGAGGCCTTCTTCCCTGAGCGCCCTCGTCTGCGCCAGCAACGCCCGGGTATCCCTGGTAGTGTCATCTGTCCCCAGTACGCCCACAACGCTGGTCACCCCTGCGCTCGTAAAGCCGCTCAACGGCACTGGCGGCACACGGCTACTGAAGCCCGATTCGCCACCGCCGCCGGTGACGTGGGCGTGGCCGTCGATAAACCCGGGAATCAGCCGCCGCCCGCCCAGATCGGTGACACGCGCTTTCGGGGCGGCAATCGTCTCCTTGCCCTGACTGACGGCAAGGATTTGCCCGCCACCCACAAGCAACTGGCATATGCCAAGGTCCTCCGGCGCAAAAACGCGGGCATTTGTAAGCACTTCAAGCAAGATATCGTCCGGGCACAAAAGGGGCGATATATTACACTAGCTAAGAAGCGTCTGTGTCTCTACGTAAGGAGTAAATCTGGATGCCCGGCAAATCGCTACTCGGCGAGCAAGCGGAATATGGAAGCAGCTATTCGCCGGATCTCCTCCAGTCGATTCCACGCGAGGAAAACCGGCGGATTCTCGGCCTCGCCGCCGAGTTGCCCTTTCACGGAGAAGATATCTGGAACGCCTACGAATTGACCTGGCTCAACATGCGGGGCAAGCCTCAGGTGGCGACTGCGGAACTCCGTGTCCCGGCGGATTCCCCGAACATTATCGAGTCGAAGTCGATGAAGTTGTACCTGGACTCGCTTTCCATGACGCAATATCAGGGACCAGACGACGTCACGAATACAATTCTTGCGGATCTCACCAGCGCCACCGGAGCCCCGGTCACTGTGCAGCTTCACCCGCTTACCGGCTTGGCATCCATCAGGGAACTCCCCGGCAAATGTATTGACGATCTGGACGTCGAATGTGGCAGTGAGAATGCCGATCCGGACATGCTCAGCTGCGCGAGTGACGCCACCGTGTCCGAGACACTGTATTCACATTTGCTCCGCAGTCTTTGCCCGGTCACCGGCCAGCCGGATTCGGGCAGCATTTTGATTCGCTACCATGGACGACAGATCGATCCGGGTTCTCTGCTTCGTTATATCGTTTCTTACCGCAAGCACCACGATTTCCACGAGAGCTGTGTCGAACGTATCTTCCTCGACATCAAGAAGCAGTGTGATCCGGAGCAGCTAAGCGTAACTGCACGCTACAATCGCCGCGGCGGATTGGATATCAATCCGTTTCGCAGTGATTTTGAACCAACGACTGAGAATCTGAGACTCTGGCGCCAGTAATTGGTATCGCCCGTCAGGACGGGCTCCAACAGGTCACAATAGAAGGCCGGTGGCTTCGTAGGAGCCCGTCCTGACGGGCGATATCAGTCAATTAAGAGGCGATATCTTCCGGATCGAGTTTGTGGCCCCAATCCCGTTTGGCCGCCAAATAGTCGCGGTTCGCATCGCCCACCCCGATAACATGCTTGACCGGCGTGATATTCCCCAGCCCGTGCTCGTTGAGGTCATCTACTTTCTTGGGATTGTTTGTCAGTAGCCGAAATGGCCGGTCTCCGTGGAAGTACTTCAACAACGAGGCGGCATCAACGAAATCTCGTGAATCATCCGGCAGCCCGAGGGTTCGATTCGCCTGGTAAGTATCCTCACCCGAGTCCTGCAGCAGATAAGTCGCCGCCTTTGCCCACAACCCTATTCCCCTGCCTTCGTGCCCCGACATGTAAATGATCATGCCTCCTGCGGAATCAGCGGCGATGCGCTCCAGCGCCGAGATGAACTGCGGCCCGCAGTCGCAGCGCATCGAACCGAATACATCGCCTGTCAGGCAGCTGGAGTGAATACGAATAAGCGGATTCTCCCAGTTCGCGGGATCACCCATGATCAAAACGCTATTCACAGCCATTGACGAGGCAACGAGGGCAAATGACCGTTGACCACCGTGTTCGCGCAGTTCATCGGCGAGTTCCTGTGCCTTACTCAACTCAGTGTGCCGCACGCTTGCATACCACTGCACCTCGTAATGTTTACCGTGCCGCTCGAGAGGCAGCGGAATCGGGCCGAGGATGCTGATCGCCCCGGCGCCTGGAACCGGCGCCTGATTCGCGTCGGTCAACTGGCCGTCGGCGTCAATCCGGATGAGCTTGCCCTGCTCCATCAGCCTGGCGCGGACGTTAGGATCGATATAGGTGAACATGCCGAGAGACTACCACCTGATCCGGCCTGGCTGAGCAATACCGCACATTGTGCAGCCTGCGCGCACATCCCCTAAATTATGCTTGCTGACCGACGAGTCATTTATTATACTTACTGACCCATTGGTCATTAAGTCGGAATTTTCATGGCTGAACCACGTTTTCAGCGACGCAAGGAGGAGCGGCCGGCAGAAATAACCCAGGCGGCGCTGGAGGCGTTCGCCGAACATGGTTATGCCGCGACCCGTGTTGACGATGTCGCCAAACGAGCTGGCGTCAGCA
>JAPUKV010000124.1 GCA_027295475.1 Pseudomonadota bacterium | reverse complement strand
CGCGGTATTTATTCCCTATGAAAGCGGCTTAAGTCACGCCCTGAAGAAAACCGCGCGTCTCGTCAAAGCGGGGCCGAAATATCCGATCTTCGAAGCCACGTGTCAGTATGGCGGTGTGCTGGTGCGTGTGGATGCGCTGATACCGGATGGGGACGGCTGGCAAATTGTTGAAGTAAAAGCTTCAACGTCGGTTAAGGAAGTGCACGCTTTCGACTGTGCGGTGCAGAGCTGGGTCTTTCAGGGCATGGGGCACAAATTAAACAGCATCGCACTCGCGTATGTCGACAACAGCTTCGTTTACCGGGGCGACAACAACTACCAGGGGCTGCTGATCGAAGAAAACATGGCGGAGGAGGTAGAGAAATTGCTGCCCATTGTGCCGGAATGGGTGCAAGAAACGCGGGACATTGCGGCCGGAGAAGAACCCGCCATTCCTGTCGGTCAGCAATGTTTCGATCCCTATGAATGTCCGTTCGTGTCCCACTGCTGGCCCACGGATAGCGACTACCCGTTGCGGGGCCTGGCAGGCAGTAAGGCAAAGCTCGCCGAATTCGTTCTAGAGGGATATCGGGACATTCGCGACGTGCCGGCGAGCCGCCTGACAGAGAAACAGCAGTGGATCCAGAAGGTAACGGCGTCCGGTAAACCGGAACTGCTGGCGGGCGCGCGCAGACCTATGGCTGATCTGGCCTATCCGCGCTACTACCTCGACTTTGAAACCATCATGCCGCCTGTACCCATCTGGGCGGACACCAGGCCATGCGAAACATTGCCGTTCCAGTGGTCCTGCCATTACGAGTTGGCACCCGGAAAAATGGCTCATGCCGAGTTTCTCGATCTGAGCGGCGACCCACCCATGCGGAGGCTGGCGGAGTCCCTTGTGCGGGCGCTGGGCAGGGAAGGGCCCATCCTGACGTATACGGCGTACGAGAAACGCGTCATCAATGGCCTGATTACGCGCTTTGCGGATCTGCAGCACCCGCTGGCCGCGATCGTCGAGCGGCTCGTCGATCTGGCGCCGGTCGCACGGCAGTTCTACTACCATCCGGACATGCACGGTTCCTGGTCACTAAAACACGTGCTGCCCACGATCGCTGCCGATATGCAGTACCAAGAATTAATGGGAATTCAAGAGGGTACAGCAGCTTCTGCAGGTTATTTAGAGGCTATTGATGCGGACACCACAGGCGAACGAAAAGTCGAACTCAAAAAGCAACTGCTGCGTTACTGCAAGTTCGACACGGAGGCCCTCGTGAGGTTGGTACAGTTCCTGGGAAAGTAGTCAGGCTTGCGCCGGATTAACCGCAGCGGCCTCGACGAGGCCCGGCAGCGTCGCGATCAAATGACCGGTGGTTCTCCGAGGGGCTTAACGAGCCGCAACGCCTGAATTTCCTGGCGCCTGCTCCTCAAGAAGATCACGCCATAAAGATAACCGGCGGCGCCGCCGGTTACGTGTGCCATGACATCGACCACGCCGGTATCCACGTTCGCAAACAAGTAATAAATATCCCGGCCGATGAACCAGACGGCCAGCGCCCAGGCAGGTACGGCAATCGATCCAAAGATGATAATGAACCAGTAATAACAGCGAATGCGGCCCGCCGGTAACAGAAAGGCGTACAAACCCATCATCCCCATCACCACCCCGGAGAGTCCCAGGGTCGAGTAATGCGCCCCGAGCAAGCCGGCCGCCATCGATGAGAACGCGCCGCCAAAAACAGATATTGCAATCATTACGGCAATGAAGGAAAAACTGCCGATCAGTACTTCGATCGTCGTCGCGAACGCGAAGAAGAAAATCAGATTGAAGATAATGTGCGACCAGCTGCCATGTGTAAAACTCGACGTGACCATCGCAAGCGGGTTCCAGGAACCCGTGTAATAGGCGAATTTATTGTCGGGGTAGGTGGGTACGTTGATCTGGTACAGCCGGTATTGTTCATGCAGTTTATCGAGTACGTAAGCGCGAGAGTCCTCCGCGTTCAGTCCTGCAAGCGGCTTCATTTCATTTGTCATCTGCAGGATGGTCTCGGCCGGATCCGGCGCCGTATCGATATCGAGCAGTACGTCGAAGCACGGCGCAACAGACTCCGGGCCTGCAATCCTGGCCAGGAGCATTTCCGTAAGGCGCCCCCTGGGTTCCCCGCAAAACGAGCTAAAGGCTGTCCTGTATTCCTCCCAGGTGTTGAGCTGGTGCATAAATACGGCAAGGCAAAGAACACAGGTGAGGACGGTCAGAATCGGGAACCTGGGCAGGGGAAAGTCTGGCTTAACCGGAATAAACAATAGTCGTCAGCTATATTGAGGGTGAGGATTGCAGCAAGAATACACGGGTCGTTGTAAAGCGCCATGGACAAGCGCATGGTTTGCTCCGATGATGTTCGGTGGCAGGCTAGGAAGTAACATGAATTCATGCCAGAGAATTTGCCAGGTCGGCGCCGGCGCATTGCTGGCTTTGCTGCTGGCCCTCTCATGGACCAGCCATGCGGATGAATCCAGCTTCGCAGCCGAGAGGTCCGACATGGTTGCCGAGGTCGAGCTGTATGCACGCCTGGCCGGCGACACGAGGAGCGAGGGTGTTGCCGAAAGGGTTCTGGAGTCTCTTGGTATTGTCGCACGGCACGAATTCGTTCCCGACCAGCAAAAACGTTTTGCCTATGAGAATCGGCCCCTGCCGATCGGGCACGGCCAGACCATATCGCAACCCTACATCGTGGCGTTGATGACAAACCTGGTTGAGCCGGACAAGGACGACATCGTGCTGGAGGTTGGCACCGGTTCCGGATACCAGGCGGCCATTTTGTCGGGTCTCGTCAAGCACATTTACAGCATTGAGATCGTTCCGCCGCTGGCGCACCAGGCCAAAGCGCGTCTCGAACGTCTCGGTTACGACAATGTTACGACACGTCTTGGTGACGGTTACTATGGCTGGGAAGAGCATGCGCCGTTCGATTCCATCGTCGTGACGGCAGCCGGCAGTCACGTACCACCGCCGCTGGTCAAGCAACTGCGCCCAGGCGGGCGCATGGTCATCCCGGTCGGTGGCCGGTTCATGACGCAGCAACTGTTGTTGATCGAAAAGACCGAACAAGGTGAGATCAGGTCCTGGCAAATCGCGGCGGTCAGGTTTGTACCGCTGACGGGCGAGCATTAAGCGAGGATTCGTGACGCAGTTGCGCTTTGTGCTTCCCGCGACCTTCCTTATCTCATCGGCCGCGATCGGCTACGAAATCCTGCTGATGCGCCTGCTGTCGATCGTGCAGTGGCATCACTTCGCCTACATGATCATCAGTCTGGCGCTCCTGGGCTACGGTGCGAGTGGTACCGTAATCGCGATCGGCAGACGTCTTCTCGAGCCACGGTTCGCGTTTGCGTTTGCCACCAGCGGGCTGTTGTTTGGCGTCACGATGGTTGCGTGTTTCGCAATCGGGCAGCGCGTGCCATTTAATGCACTGGAAGTTGTCTGGAATCCGCGGCAGTTGATCTACCTGGCTGGCATTTATCTGGTGTTCTTCGTGCCGTTTTTCTTCGCGGCGAGCTGCGTCGGACTGGCATTGACCTGCCTGAAAGCCCACATCAGTCGCATCTACTTTTTCGATGTGCTCGGGGCCGGAGTCGGCGCCGCGATGATTATTGTTGCCCTGTTCATGTTGTCGCCGCAAAACGCGCTCAAGCTGCTGGCTGTATTGGCCCTGTCGGCATCGGTGCTGATGAGTCCGGCAGTCCCATTGTTGATACGCAAGCGCCTGATGTTTGCGCAGGGTGTCTGTCTGGTGGTCTTGCTGTTCGGTCTGCCGCAAAACTGGCTCGACTTCCGGATATCGCCATTCAAGGGCCTCAGTCAGGCTCTGCAGGTCGTTGATACGAAGGTTTTGGCACAGTATTCGAACCCGCTGGGTCTCGTGACGGTGGTCGAAAGCCCGACCATTCCTTTTCGGGACGCACCGGGCCTCAGCCTGAACACACGATCGGAGCCGCCGGAACAGCTGGCGCTTTTCACCGACGCTGACGCGATGAGTGTGATTACGCGTTATGACGGCAATCTCGAATCACTGGCCTATATGGAAGACGTGACTGCCGCGCTGCCATATCAGCTACTCGATGGTCCCAGCGTACTCGTTCTCGGTGCGGGTGGTGGCACTGACGTGCTTTTTGCCCTCTATCACGGTGCGCGTGAAATTGACGCCGTTGAACTCAATCCGCTGATGCGGAAACTGGTCGGGGAAACCTATGCTGATTTTGCAGGGCATCTGTACGAAGACGATCGAGTTAAGGTGCACGCCGGCGAGGCACGGGGCTTCGTCGCGCGACAGACCGGCAGTTACGATCTCATACAGGTCGCACTGCTGGATTCTTTTTCTGCCGCCGGGTCGGGTGTCCAGACGCTCAACGAAAGTTATCTCTACACCATAGAGGGCATTGAGGAGTACCTGCGTCACCTGGAGCCTGGCGGCATGCTCGCCATTACACGGTGGCTGCGTATACCGCCTCGCGACAGCCTGAAACTCTTTGCCACGGCTGTCGATGCATTGAGGCGGGCCGGGGTGGCTGCGCCGGGTCGGCAGCTCGCGCTTATTCGCAGCTGGAATACGAGCACCCTGCTGGTCAGAAACGGGGAATTTACGGAACAGGAAATTGGAAAGATTCGGGAATTCTCCCGCTCGCGTTCGTTTGACACCGCTTTTTATCCATCCATGCTGGCCGCCGCGGCAAACCATTACAATATCCTTGCAGAACCGTATTTTTTCGAAGGCGCAACAGCTTTGTTGAGTGACCGGGCCGGTGATTTCATCGAGCGCTACAAGTTCGACATCACACCGGCAAGTGATGATCAACCCTATTTCTTCCATTACTTCAAGTGGAGTTCATTGCCTGAGACCTTTGCGCTTCGCAAACGCGGCGGTGCCGGACTGATTGAGTGGGGCTATTTGATTTTGATTGCGACGCTTGTGCAGGCACTACTCGCCGGCGCAGTTTTGATCCTCGTACCGTTGTTACTCAGGAAACGCGATGACCTTGGCAGGAGCCATGCACGCATGGGCGGTTACTTCTTTGTTCTGGGGTTCGCGTTCATGTTCGTCGAAATGGCATTCATTCAAAAACTCATCCTTTTCCTCAGTCATCCCCTGTACTCGGTCGCCGTCGTACTGAGTGGATTCCTTGTTTTCGCCGGCCTGGGAAGTAGCTATTCGAAACGGCTGATGCAGCGATTCGATGATGGCAAATACTCCTCAGTCACTATTGCCGTTGCG
>JAPUKV010000123.1 GCA_027295475.1 Pseudomonadota bacterium | reverse complement strand
TCGCGCTTGACCCACGCCGTTCGCCAGCCGGCCATGTGGGCCCCGATGACATCGAAAGGGTTGCCGGAAACGAGCCAGGTTTGCTGCTTCGTTGCACCGGTTTGCTGCAGAAAGTGCCTGTACACGGCTGGATCAGGCTTGAAACTTTGCACATCCTGAACGCTGACGATGCCATCCAGGGCAGCATCCAGGCCGGCGTGCGCGAGCAGGCCGGCAAGATCGTCCGGCTCGCCATTCGAAAAAGCATAGTTGCGGCAACCGTCGTCCCTCAATTCGCGCAAGGCATCCGCCACCTCGTCATATGCCGGTAATTCCCGATAGCGTACGAGGAGCTCCTGTTTGTCCCCGCCAGACAGTTCAACCTGCAAACGCAGCGCGGTGTAATCGAGCGCCTGGCTCGTACCAACGGAAAACGGCTGATAATCGTGACCCAGTCCGCGCCGAAACAAATATTCGATTTGTTTGTCGCGCCACATTTGCGCAAATGTCGCTGTTTTTTCACCGGCAATTGCTTGCAATGCTCGAGAAATGCCGAACGGATCGATTAATGTTCCGTAAACGTCAAAAGCGAGCGTCGTGTTCATAAGTTATCAATTTGCCAATTTACGACTGCATTCAGGCCATGTTCGGCAGCCCTGCAACGCCGTTACTGATAACCGGCGCTGATTTCTCTCATCTTCGTTTCGATCCAGTCCTGCACCATAAGGTTGGTCTCTTTAGGCGAGCGGTCGCCCGGGTCAATCGGCGGCCCGATGCAAAACCGGATGAGGCCGGGTTTTTTTCTCAGGCCCCGCCGCGGCCACAAATCACCCGCGTTGTGCGCAACTGGCAGAATCGGGCATCGAGCATCCTTCGCAAGGGCTGCACCGCTGACCCCATACTTTTTCGTTTGGCCAGCCGCTACCCGGGTGCCCTCCGGAAAAATCGTTATCCAGATCCCGTCCGCGAGGAGTTTTCGGCCCTGCTCAATCACCTGCCTGACCGCCTGGTGGCCGGCACTGCGATTGATCGCGATCGGCCGCATCGCCGCAAGGCCCCAACCGAACAACGGAATCCACTGGAGTTCGCGTTTCACGACCCAGGTTTGCGGCGGAAAGACCGCCAGCTGGGCGTAGGTTTCAAACACGGTCGTATGTTTAATCATGATGACACTGGGCACCGCCGGGATGTTGTCCCGGCCCTCGATCACATAGTCGAGACCGCAGAGGATACGCCCAACCCGGAGCATGCTCTTGCCCCAGTTCCTCGCTATCGCGGAGCGAATTGCAAAAGGAAAAGGCCACATGAAAAAAATCGACATCGACGCGATGGCGACTGACGCATAGAAATAGAACTGAAATACGAGCGACCGTAACAACAACATGTCAGGAAGCCTTGTTCCTCATTTCCGCGATCAAAGCAGCTGCCACGGCATCGAGGTCCGCAAAGGTCTCGACCTGCTCTCCACGTTGCTGGAGATCCACGCTGGTTTTCGCACCATTGCCTGTCAGCACCAGAATCGGCCGGGCATTCACTGCGCGCGCAGCAACCAGGTCGCGCTCGGAATCCCCAACAATCGGGATGCCATCCAAAGGTACCCCGTACTGTCGCGACAGTTTTTGATACAACCCTGGTGCCGGCTTGCGGCAATCGCAGCCATCATCCGGATGGTGCGGACAATAGACGATGCGGTCCACATCGCCGCCAGCGTCTTTAACGAGCGTGCGCAGCCTGTTGTGCATTGCATGGAGCGCGGGTTTGTCGAGGAGCTTCCGCCCGATGCCGGATTGGTTTGTGGCAACAGCGACCGTGAAGCCGGCAGTCGATAATTTGGCGATGGCCTGGATGCTGCCGTCGATCGGTATCCATTCATCGGGTGTCTTTACGAAGTCGTCCGAGTCATGATTGATCACTCCATCACGATCAAGAATAACGAGACATCGTGACAAGACTTACTCCTGCCCGGGCGTCAGCCGGGATACATCGGCAATATTCAGAAACAGCGCACGCAACTCCGATAACAGCGCAAGGCGATTCTGCCGCAGGGATTTATCGTCAGTCATCACCATCACCTCATCAAAAAAGGTATCGACGGCTTGCCGCAGGCTCGAGAGCTCCGTCAATGCTTCGGTGTAAGCGCGTTTTTCAACTAATGGCCGAACACTTTGCTCGGCGGTCTTCAGTGCTTCGTACAGCGCCTTTTCTGCAGCATCTTCTAGCAGCGCCGGATCCAGCTTGCCGCTATCATCATATTCAGCCTGCTTCAGAATATTCGCGGTCCGCTTGTTGGCAGCAGCGAGGCTCGCCGCGGGCTCCAGCCTGGAAAACGCAGCAACGGCTTTGAGGCGTTCGTCAAAGTCTGTTAGCGATACGGGCCGTTTGGCACGAACCGCTTCAAACATTTCAGTGCTAATCGCAGCGTCCTGATCGAGGTAATACCTGCGCAACCGGTCCACGACAAAATCATATAGCGCCTCCCTGAGCGCGCCATGATCCGCCTCTGAGGCGGGCTGCTGAATAACCGCTGCCTTGACTGCCGCCGCGAAATCGATGTCGAGAGACTTTTCAATGAGAATGCGAATGACGCCGAGCGCAGCTCGCCGTAATCCGAAAGGATCGCGGTTTCCTGACGGCCTTTTGCCGAGCACAAAAATGCCGGCAAGGGTGTCTAGCTTGTCTGCAACCGCGAGTATTTGTCCGGCCTCGGACGTCGGCAGATAATCGCCGGCGAAACGCGGCAGGTACTGCTCCCCAATGGCCTTTGCGACTGCTTCCTCCTCGCCGCTGGAGGCCGCGTAATAGCGACCCATTACGCCCTGCAATTCAGGAAACTCGCCAACCATACCCGTCAGCAGGTCACATTTCGCCAGGACCGCTGCGCGCGTTACCATTTCAGGTTCAATCTCGAGTTGCGTTGCAATTAAGGTCGACAGCGCGGCAATACGAATGCACCGGTCATGCATGCTGCCGAGTCCCTTCTGGTAGACGACGTTTTCCAGTGCGTCAACCCGGGTGGCCAGCGGGGATTGCTGGTCTGCCGCCCAAAAGAAAGCAGCGTCCGCCAGCCGCGGCTGAATAACGCGTTCATTGCCGTCGCGAACTTTGTCG
>JAPUKV010000122.1 GCA_027295475.1 Pseudomonadota bacterium | reverse complement strand
TTTGGACATGCGGTGCAAAAACTTCTGCAGAACAGCTTCGATCTCAGGATCATGCGGGGCCAGCTCCATTGCCGTGTGGCACAGCATGCAGCCACGACTCTGACCGCCAGTGCACATTGCATCGATGCGTTCGTTGAAAATTGCCCGGATGTGATCCAGCGAAGCGTCCGGCTCCAGAAGACGCAGGTACGATTGCCTGCCCATGCCGTCTGCATATCGTTCAAGGGCCTGTTCGAAGAGCTCCCGTTTATTGCCGAATGTTCCATAAAGCCCGTAGCGGCTGACGCCCGTCGCGCGCACGATGTCATCCATCGAGGTTTCCGAATACCCTTTCGAAGAAAACAGGTCGACCGCCCTGGACAGGGCGGTTGATGGATCAAATGCTCGGGTCTTGACCATGCGAAACAGAATAATCGTTCTGTTATACCGTGTCAAGAGCGGAATCCAGACTCCGAAACTGTCCCTGATACGGCGCGGCGCATTTTCATCAGCTACGTGCACCCACAGTCACAAATCGCCCTTGCCCGCTGTGAAATCGAGCCTCCAGCCGGATAGTATCTCCTATCTTTGTCGTGTTCATTTGCGGCTACCCCATCAGGAGGCGCTATGTCCCCTCTGGCTCGATGCATCGTCAAGCTTTTCAGCAAAGCCCACAAAGTCATCTATCGTATAAGCGGTGGCCGACTCTTCGCCAAGCTGGGTGAGGCGCCGATGCTGCTCCTTACCGCTACCGGACGCAGGAGTGGCAAGCCGCGAACAACACCCTTGCTCTACGTCGAAGACGGTGACGGCTTTGCCGTCGTGGCCTCGTTTGGCGGGGCCCCCGAACATCCGTCCTGGTATCGAAACCTGGAGAAAAACCCGAAGGTAACGCTGCAAATCGAGAATCGGGTAATTCCTGTCACCGCGTCCACCGCTACGCCGGAAGAGAAGCAACGTTTGTGGCCTCGACTCACCGCCATCTACCCCGACTACGACACGTACCAGAAAGAGACTACGCGAGACATACCGGTCGTACTCCTGCGAAAATTGACCCGAGCCCTTTGCCCTGGCACTGCTTGGCTTATGTAAAGCGACTGTCGCCATTCCCCTGAAATCCCGTCAAAAACTGACATTTGTGGTCACCCGGTGACCGTGCCATGTGATTTGGCAGGAAATAGCTTTAGTAGTAATTTCATTGTGTTATCTGTATTTCTTCAATCAGTTTCTCGATTGGCACAGCCCTTGCACTTATAAATGTAGGGCGCCCGACATCGATACTTGAGGTGCCACAGGAATACCAAAAACCACAGGTATGTGGAGGATAAGACAATGAGCAACGAAGTGATTCAGGACTGGACAGACAGCACAGTATTGCTGAAATTCGGCGAACACAAAGACGTGCGCTACAAAGTCTACTGGGACGGTGCCAAGCTCTTGCAGGAAATCACGGATCCCGATGATGCTCCTATTCGCACACTCGAGCTGCCGCCGGGGCTGGTCATGGAAAAGAAAAGTTATGAGGTATTGCTGCGCTACGTGCTGCTTGACGTCGTAGCCAATGATCCCAAGTCGTAATCGCGGCTGATACGCCTTATGCGGACCTTGCCAGCGGCGATGGGGGATCATCTTTGGGAGCAAGGTACCGGTGTTCGGTGCCTTAGCTTTTAGAGATAGCTGGCATCAAGTTCTACCGCCCGCCGATGACTGCACGCCCGACGCATTCATCCACAACTCCACTTCGCAGGAACCGTTCTGAGCGCTACGGCCCGTGGCGGGGCTATTCAGACACCCCAGGTTCCTCGGGATCCGCCGGCGGGAGGGGCTCCGGCTCGATATCAGGCGGCTCTTTGAGCGCCTGAGCCTCATCCTTGGAAATCGGATAGAACTTCCCCAGGCCGCAAGAAGCTCCCGACGAGAGGCCTCCGCCTTGGTTGTATAACACGGTGATGGTGTCGATATCGCACAAGCGAGAAACCGTCGTCCTATAACTGAATCGCTGCTCACGGGCCAATCCCGAGCAACGACGAGGCAGGTAATTGCGGTAAATCACACCATTGCGCATATGGAAAAGAATGGTCTGATCATCGATAACCTCGGTGTTGGAGACGGTTCTCATGTTTACACATCGCTCTCCGCCTTCCTCGGGGGCCTCATCCGCAAGAGCAGAGGCGACTGGCGACAAGCTCAGGACAAGACATGCTGCCGCCGGAATAAAAACACGTTTATGCATCATTGATCTCAGCCCTCCAACAAACATGACGGTTCGTGCATATTTTGACCACAGGCCAGGCAAGGAGTTCGTAAGTACCTTCCGAGGCCAGTCTATCGATTAGCGTGGAAAAGGTGTCAGATTTATTTTCGCAGAGGAAGGGGCGAAAATAAATCTGACACCTTTTCCCGACACCTTTGCCACGGGGAACAGCATTGATTTGTCGTTTCACGCAGCCGCCTTAGCAATACCGCTGCGGATCTTTTGCCAAATTAGAAAAACCCCGTCGTCACAATAGCCTGCGTCAGATGCTATGCTTGGTATGTCTGGCATACCGGATGGCCAGTATGAATAACAAGTTGCTGGATGGATTCTTCTTGCAAGAGGTGCTCGTCGAGCCCTTGATCGGAAGGGTGAGTGGCTCCGGTGAGCCTGCGCATTTGCCGTCCAAATCCATCGAAGTTCTTCTTTGCCTGGCAAAGCAACCGCGCAGGCTTGTGTCACGCGAAGAACTCCTCGCCAAAGTGTGGGGTGACGGAAATGGCAGTCCGGAAGCCCTTAGCCATGCCGTCAGCGAGATACGCCATGCGTTAGGCGATCAAGCGGACGACCCTGTGTTCATCCAGACGGTGCCGAAACGCGGCTATCGTTTGCTATGCGAAGCCCGGCTGAGGGACGCTTCGCGTCAGGCCGCGTCTGTTGTTCCGGAATCGACATCTCCTGCTGTAACGCCATTCTGGAGCGCATTGCTGCGCCATGGCGTGGTGCAGGCTGGTTTCGCTTACCTTGTGGTTGGCTGGCTGCTGATCCAGGTCGCTGACGCGACCTTTCTCAACCTCGGTTTGCCAACGTGGGCCATGCCCTTTATCACGTTCGTGGTCGTCGGCGGTTTCCCGGTTGCCGTGTTGCTCGCATGGTTTATTGAGGTGGCAGAGGGGCGCATGATTCGGGATCGTGGCGAACAGCCAGGAGGGCTGCTGCAGGGCCTGGAGAGAAATTATCTCGCGATTATCGCTGCTTATGGCATCGCGGCGCTGGGTGCCGGTACTTATCAGTTCTCAGTTGGTTTCAACGTGCCCGAGAACGGCAGCGTGCAGGCGGCGGAACCGGCACTGATCCCGATCGAGCCCAACTCTATCGCCGTCCTGCAGTTAATGAATATCGATGGGAGCGAGGAGACCACCATATTCAGTAACGGCCTGGTGGAGGATGTCATCAACCGTCTTGCCAGGATACCCGGGCTGCATGTCTCGTCGCGGGGCGATTCCTTTTCGCTGCCAGTCAATAGCTCATCCAGTGAAGTACGCCAGCGACTCCGGGTCAACTACTACATTGAAGGCAGCGTCCGGTTGACTGAAGAAAAGATTCGCGTCGTCATTCAGTTGATCGAATCAGCAAACGGCCAGCATCTGTTGTCTCGCAGTTTTGACCGTGAACGCAAGGATTTTTTCGAGATTCAGGATGAGATTACGAGCCTTACGGTCGCCAATTTGCGTGTTGCGTTGCCGCAAGATACTCAGACTGCGCTTGGTACTGCGATCAATGTTGCGAGTATTGACGCATATATTTTGTATCGCCGGGGCATCGAAGAACTACACAAGCCGATGACAGTGCAGACTATAGAGCAGGCGCTTGATTGGTTTTCGCAGTCATTGGAAATCGATCCGGATTATGCCGCTGCCCATGCCGGTATTTGCCTCACTTACTCATCGGGATTCAATATTGTCGATGATCCGGTTTTCATCAATGAAGCAGAACAGGCTTGTGCATCCGCTTTGGAACTAAGTCCGAATCTCTACATAGTGCATAACGCACTCGGTGATTTGTATTGGGAAACCGGGAAACATCAGGAGGCGGAAGCATCATACTTGCGTGCGCTGGCCATAAACCAGAACGATGTATCGGCGGTCACCGGGTTGGCGATGGTGCAGTCCAGCCAGCAAAGATTGGCGGAGGCAGAGGAGAATTTCAGACAGGCTATCGCTCTGCAACCCGGAAACTGGCGATCCTACGATGCGCTGGGCCGGTTTCTCTACCAAAATGGACGATATGAAGAAGCAGCAGCGGCATACGAGGAAGTCGTATCTCTCGACACAGAAAACATGCAGGGATGGGGCAATCTTGGTACGTCATTAATGTTGTCTGGCAACTTTACGGATGCAGCCCCGGCATTCAATCGCTCCATCGATGTCGAACCACAAGTCGACGCGTACGCGAATCTTGGATTGATGTACTACTATCTGGGCAAAACAGACGCTGCGGTTACAGCACTCGAGAATGCGACAAGCTTGGCGCCAGACGACCATCTTGTATGGGCAAACCTTGGAGATGCATTATCTTTTTCCCAGCAAACAGCGAGATCGAGTCAGGTATTTAACAGGGCGGAAGGGCTTGCCGAAAGCCGGCTTGCAGTTAATCGTAAGGATGCGGAAACCATGATCGACTTGGCATGGATTAAGGCGATGCTCGGAAAGATGGAAGATGCAGAAGCATTAATCGTCAGAGCACAACGCATTGCGCCAAGTGACCCATACGTGCATTACATTCACGGGCTTGTCCTGACGCGAATGGGGGAGCACACTGCTGCACTGGTTGAACTGGAGACAGCAGTCGAGATGGGCTACCCACTGGTGATGCTGGCCGCCGAACCACATTTGACGGAGTTGAAAGAAAAACCACGGTTTGTGGCACTCGTGAATAAGCAAGACCTGAAATGACAGCAGAACATTGAGGCGACAATCTTCAGGTCGAGGGAGATAGTAGAAATTGTCTTGATCGAATCACATCTCCAATAATAGAAGAGGGAAAATAATGAAATTATCAAGAATAGTGCTGTTGTTGGGATTGCTGCCCGTACTGGGAGCTTGTAGCCCGAAAAATGGCCAAACATGCCCGCCCAGACACGTAAATTTGATAGCAAAAACTGGCAACGAAAATGCGCCTACGATTCTGCAAGTCAAGCCCGACACGATCGTGGTCAAGGAGGGATGTTCGTTCGAAGTCAGGTTCTCAGGTGGCCTTTCTGTGTCGACGGTTGGGAAAACACAAGCCTGGCTGACCAAATCCGCTCAAAGCAGTTCCCCGATCACAATCAAAGCACCGTCGGGCGCAGCGCAGGAAAAAGCTTACAAGTACACGATCGTGGTCGACAAATTCGGCACGCTGGATCCACGCGCGCGCGTCACCCATTAGCGACCTGGAAATCCGGGGGCACCGCAGCTGTGCCATAAACATCACCCGTCCGGTTTGGTCGCGGGGATAAGGGGCAGGATTTTTTATCCACTTCTTCCCGGGAAAACAGACCTGACACTTATAAGCTAAACCTGATGACTTTGGCTGGCCCGCTGTTTGTGCCATAAGGGTAGAGTACGGTCTCACAACACTGCAAACTCAGGATTCGCAATATCGGCATTTGGTCACAGGCCAGGGATCTGGCAGCAAAAACTCCCGACGAGCGGAATCGATACGTCGATTTCCTACGTGCCGTATCGATTCTGGTAGTAATCACCGGTCATTGGCTGATTTCCGCTCTTTACTACCATGACGGATCGCTGACTCCGACGAGTATCCTGGTCGTTCAACCCAGCACACATTGGCTGACTTGGTTGTTCCAGGTCATGCCGATCTTCTTCATCGTGGGTGGCTACGCCAATGCCGTCTCACTGGAGAGCGCGCGCCGACGAGAGATTGCTTATGCGGGCTGGCTGGCAGCGCGTCTGAATCGCCTGGTTACGCCGTTGCTGGTCCTGGTGCTGGGTTGGGCCTTGTTCGCGGCAATTTTGCACTTTTCGGGTGTCAGCGGCACTGTTATTCAACTGGCATCGCGGGCTGCGCTGATCCCAATCTGGTTTCTTGCGATCTACATCATGGTAGTCGTATTGGCACCGGCTACCTACATCGCGTGGCGACGATGGGGTTTTGCTTCATTTTGGGCACTTGCGGCCATCGGCGCGCTCGTCGATGTGGCGTTCTTCGTGGCAGATCTTCGGTGGCTGGGTTGGAGTAACTTCTTCTGGGTTTGGCTCTCTGTTCACCATCTGGGTTACGCATGGCGCGATGGGCGTATGGGCAGCCCGGCGCGACTCCTGACTTACTCGGCGCTCGGTTTTTTGGCGCTGGTGTTGCTTGTTTTCAAAGGGCCATATCCTTTCGCCATGGCTGGGTCACCGGACGAGGGTCTGAGCAACACGAGTCCGCCGAAAATTACTTTGCTGGCGCTTGCTGTTACGCAGTTCGGTTTGCTCTTGGCCATTGAATCGCCGATGCGGCGCATGTTATCCGGTTTGCGTATTTGGACGGCGACCGCGTTGATCAATAGCATGATTATGACCCTCTATCTTTGGCACCTGACCATCATGATGATCATCGTTGCACTGGCTTACCTGGCAGGGGGCCTGGGACTGGGGCTGGAACCCGGGAGTTCCGAGTGGTGGTTTACTCGTCCAGTATGGATAGCCGTTCTTTATGCAGTGTTGTTGCCGGTAACCTTGCTATTGGCGCCAATGGAGAGACGCGCGCGCGCCACTGACGCAGCTGTTCCGGCGGCGGTAAGGCAAGTGGCTGGCGCCGCACTTATTTGCTTTGGCGTCGCTCTGCTTGCCCGCTTTGGATTTGGAAACGCGCCGCTGCCGGGGCTCGATGTCGCTTCAACCGTAATGGTCATTGCGGGTGCCGGAATCAGCGGTTTACTGCCCGGATTCAAATAAGAACAAGAAATCGGCGTTCAGAAAAGGTGTCAGAAAAGGTATCAGATTTATTTTCGTACTTTACGAAAATAAATCTGATACCTTTTCTCCGGCTAAAGCCGCTGATCGGCTACCTGGAACCTGACTTTTTGTACGGATCGAACACTGTGTTATCCGGTCGCGGCATTTTCACCTGCGCAGCTATTTTTTCTTCCAACGGCCGTTTTTGTCCTGGTAGTAATGTCCGGCCGCAGTCTTTTGTACAGCAAGTTCGTAAAAACGGTTGCTGACCTGTGCGACCGTCGTACCCGTTTTCTCGGCAGTGTTTTGGAATTTGGCTTTCCGCTTTGCATTCACGTTCGCGATCAGCGCCTTGACCTCACTGCTCGCTGGTGTTGTGACGGCAGCGAGATAACCTGTGCTGGCTTCGCCCACCAGACCCTGAGCTTTGGCATCGTGAATATCTATGGCCCAGGCATTTTGCAGTAACAACACAAGGCCGATGGCAGCAAAGATCTTTTTCATGTTCATCATCCTCAGAATACGTCGCTGTCTTCGTCAAACAAGCCATCCAGTTCCTTGTCCACGTGAAGCCGGATTTCATGTTCGATCTTGATATTGAGATTGATCTCGATCGGCTTTTCGGGGGCCGCAAGCTGGATGGTCGGATTACAGCCGGCGAGGGAGGAGAGTAGAACGATCAGGAAAATTATCGATTTCATGGCTGCACCGGGCTTCTCAACAATCTTCAATCAAGCTTACCTTAAGTTGCTTTCCCGGGATAGCGGCATCATTTACTTCGCAAGTCTTCTTTCCAGAATCTCTTCCACAGCCCGCGCCGCTTGCAGGCTCCTGAGCATCCGGGGAATGTTGTTCTCAACGCCGAGGTTCAAGACGATCGGCCGATCGCTCTCCATGTCGGGGTTCCTGCCGGTCAACTGCATTTGCAATTTCAGATTACCGTCTTTGCTGTAATCAACCTCAGCGGTGAGAGTCTCGTATTCGAAGTTGCTTAAGGCGCGCGTCACCAGGTCGATGCCGGTTGCGCCGGTGTCGTCGGGCGCGATTCCCGGCAGGTAACGAATGACACCGCCGGGCGCCTCGCCAGTCAGGCGCCCGTTGACAATGGTTACGGCATTTCCTTCGATGATCACCGGCAACTCCGCAGCAATGCTTCCGCTTAACTCGATGGCCTCAAATTCTTTGATCGTCAATAGCTCTGTCATTTCAATGGATTCAGCCCTGAGGACGAGAGAATTGTGGTCCCTGCCAGGCTGGTAGTTGAAAGGATCGGCCCGTATGACACCGCCGAACGCGGTCATGCGGAGATTCTCGACGTCGACGGACAGCTCGTTCGGATTCAGGATGTAGTCCGCGTTGATGTTCTCGATCGGCAACCCGACCTCGATCAGGGCGATCGCGATTTTGGCCGGTTCTGCGGTGAATCCTGTCGCGGGGTCGTAGTCGCCTTGTAAGCTCGTCGACAAGCCGGCAAACGCGGTGTCGGCATAGGCGCCAGCCAGATCCGTCACCCGTACCGAGGATGTTCCGGCGAGCTGCCAGTCTGAATCCGGTTTCACCCAGTGCAGCTGCAACTCGCCCGAGAAGGTGCCGGCGCTGATATCCCAGTCGTAAGGCCAGGGAGACACGCGGTCCGCCAGTCCCTGTGAGTCAAATGACAGGGCGACATCCTGCATGGATAGTTGGCCGGTGTCGGAGTCGAGGTTGTGCCGTGCCTCGATGATCGCTTCCTTGTCGTCGTGAAGTCCGACTGTCGCCAACGCAAGCATCAGGTCCGCGCCTTGCAGGGATAGATTGCCTTTAAACCCCGGCAAAGTGATTACCCGGTCGTCCCACCTTGCCTGGCCGGATGGCGAGCCAACGACGACTGTCGCCGACAAAACCTGGTCCGATTCACTGACAACAATGTTGCGAAGAGAGACCGGTGCAGTGATCGTGATGTTCTCATCCAGCGACAGTGACTGGATATCGGCATCGAGCGACTCCGCCGAAAACTGCCAGCCGGTGTCCGCCAGTTCGAGTGTGGCGCCCGATATCAGTCGGGCATTCAGCCGAGCCAATGCGATGTCGGGGCCCCACAGCCCAGTCACTGCAAGTTCGGCGTCCGGATGAACATGCACCCGCAAGCCGTCGTCACGAAACACGATGTCCTGTGCCGCTGCAAGCTCAAGTTGGCTGGCTGTCGCAAATTCCAGATCGGTAGCGCCCGCGGCAACTTCGATTTTCATGAAGCACGCGGGTCCCGTTTTGCAGCTGATGCTGCTCAGGGAAACAGGTATCTCGCTCCACTGTCCGTGGGAAACGCGCAGTGATGCCTGCTGCTGGTTAGCGGACCATTCAAACTGTGGAAATGTGCTTGCGAACTCGATCGGACTGGACCACTCCATGCTGACCGAAGTGACGGCGCCTGGTGTACCGGTGTAAACGATTTGCAACGGTGTTGACGGCGTGATTTGAGCGCCCATCGACGCAGTGCGGCTTGCGTCATGCGGAATCTCGACATTGAACACTATCTCGGCAGTTCCGGCCTCGACCTCGACAGTGGCAGGAGTGATGCCGAATGATGCTTCTATGGATGTCGCGATCGAGGCCCACGCGGGCAGGTCGAGTACGGAAGTGCCACTCAGGGAGATACTGGTGCCAGTCTGCCGTGTGCTGATAGTGATCGACTGTTCCGCCACATTCGCAAAAGCATCTCTGACCGAAATCACTCCCTCATGGTTTGCTTGACCTGTCCGGGCTATCTCCGCCGACAAAACCATGGAGTCCACGCTCGCGGTCAGAGTTTGCTTACTTTTCGTTGAGACCCAACGGATGTTTTGCATTGTCGGGTAGGGCGCTATGCCCAGCTGAGTGACATTGATTACCGTGTCTGGCAGGCTATCTGGCAGCGAGAGCATCTGATTGATCAGCTCAGCCAATGCAAGTGGTTCGCTGTCGCTTGCGGACGAGATGTCTATCGTCACTTTTTCGGCAGTGAATGTTCTGGTCCCGGTCCGCGACTTGCCGATCGACAAGGTCAATTCATCAATGACTATGGTCGTGCCGTTCTCGTGCTCTAGTTCCAGGTAGCTAATGGTAGCGTTGCTGGTCGCCAGCGCATCCAGTGACACGTCCGTCACCGTCAGGCCATACTCCTGCAGTATCGGACCGGATATTCGTTGAATGATATTGTTGCGCAGATACCAGGCAATAGAGGCCAGGAGGGCGACAATGGCCAGGGCAATCACAAGGTATTTAGTGACTTTCATTGCACTTTGCTTCCCTGACGTGCGGCCGACGATCAAGCGCGCAATCGGGATTTGCGCCGGCGTTCGACTTCGGTCAGTAATTTCTTGCGCAGACGAATGTTATGGGGAGTGACTTCCAGCAATTCATCGTCATCGATAAATTCGAGCGCCTGCTCGAGCGACAGGCGGATCGGCGGTGACAGCACAATATTTTCATCGCTGCCCGCTGCGCGAATATTCGTTAACTGTTTCGCCTTCGTGGGATTGACGACCATGTCGCTTTGGCGGCTATTGACACCAATGATCATACCCTCGTACACGACGTCTCCATGGCCAATCATCAGTCTCCCGCGTTCCTGCAAGTTGAACAGCGCATAGGCAAGTGCCTTGCCGGCGGTCATTGAAACGAGAACGCCATTGTTTCTCTGACCGAGCGTTTCGGGCACATATCGATCGTATTTGTCGAATACGTGGTAGATAAGGCCCGTGCCCGACGTGGCGGTCAGGTAGTCCGTTCGGAATCCGATGAGACCACGCGTCGGAATTCGGTAATCAAGCCGGACACGACCTTTTCCGTCCGGCAGCATCGCCAGCAGTTCGCCCTTGCGCTCCGCAAGGCGGGTCATAACCGCACCCTGATAGTCTTCTTGGAAATCGACAGTGAGTTGTTCCCAGGGTTCCAGCCGGACGCCGTTTTCCTCATGGACAATGACTTCCGGCCGGGATACGGCAATTTCGAATCCTTCGCGGCGCATGGTTTCGATCAGTATTGAGAGATGTAACTCACCGCGCCCGGAAACGCGAAATTTATCCGGGTCCTCGGTGGCGTCGACGCGCAATGCAACGTTGTGCTTCTGTTCCTGGTCCAGGCGCTCGCAAATCTGACGACTGGTAAGAAATTTTCCGTCTTGCCCGGCGAACGGCGACTTATTAACCTGAAAGGTCATGCTGATGGTCGGCTCATCGATGGCCAGTGCCGGCAGGCGCTCGGGATGGTCTCTTGGACACACCGTATCGGATATTCCGAGATCGTCGATACCGCTGAATACAATAATATCGCCAGCGCTTGCTGTCGGTATTACTTGTCGCTCGAGGCCGTGAAACCTGTACAACTCGAGAATCCTTCCGTCCCTCACTGAACCGTCGGTGGCGACGATACTGACCGGTGAGTTTGCATCAAGCTGCCCACGCTGAATACGGCCGATACCCAGTACGCCAACATACGAGTTGTAGTCAAGGCTCGAGACCTGTAGCTGCAGCGGTCCTGAGGCGTCGACTGCCGGCGGCGGCACCTGCGAGACAATCGCTTCGAAGAGCGGTGTCATGTCGCCTTCGCGTTGATTTGAGTCGGTACTGGCATAGCCATGCAGCGCTGAGGCATAAATTACCGGAAAATCCAGCTGCTCGTCCGTGGCGCCGAGGCGGTCGAACAAATCGAAGGTCTGGTCCAGCACCCAGTCCGGGCGGGCCCCGTCGCGATCGATCTTGTTGATTACAACAAGCGGTGCAAGTCCCCTGGCAAATGCTTTCTGCGTGACAAATCGGGTTTGCGGCATCGGCCCTTCAACTGCGTCAACCAGCAGGAGCACGCTGTCGACCATCGAGAGCACGCGTTCCACTTCGCCACCGAAGTCGGCATGTCCGGGAGTGTCAACGATGTTGATGCGGTAATCCTGCCAGCTGATGGCCGTATTCTTCGCCAGAATCGTAATGCCGCGTTCGCGTTCCAGGTCATTTGAGTCCATCACCCGCTTGGGGACGGGTGCGCGGGGCCCCAGCGTTCCTGACTGCTGCAGCAGTTGATCCACCAGGGTGGTCTTGCCATGATCCACATGGGCAATGATGGCGATGTTGCGAAGTCGCTCGTTACCGGACATCGGACTATTTGGGGGCGATTCAGAGAGGCGCGGATTATAAACGCATTAATGGTGCCGGTGTTCGGTTCTTTCTACGCTGTTGCTTGATCTTCAGTTCGGGGACCGGAGGCTGTCTCGGCGATTTTGACGAGCATTGCTGAAAAATTCTCGGCCGACAATGGCTTGCTGCAAAGGAAGCCCTGAATCTGATTGCATCCGTGGCGCCGCAGAAACGCCAGTTGTTCCTCTGTCTCAACGCCTTCCGCTACGACATTCAGGCCCAGTTGCTGTGACATCGCAAGTATCGCCGCGCAGATTGCCGCGTCGTCCAAGTCGGTATCGAGATCCTTCACGAATGAACGATCGATCTTGATCGTATCGATAGGAAATCGCTTCAAGTAACTGAGAGACGAATAGCCTGTCCCGAAGTCATCGACCGACAATGAGACCCCGGCATCCTTGAGTCGCTGTAGCGCATCAAGCGTAGTATCCAGATCCTGCAGCAGCACGCTTTCCGTTATCTCAAGTTCGAGCAATCGTATGTCTATGCCGGCATCTGATGCAGCGCCAAGTACGTCTTCGATCAGGCTATCAGCATGGAATTGATGCGGGGATATGTTGACGGACACCGGCAGAACACCGGTCGGCGCGGTGGACCACACTTTCACCTGCTTGCAGGCTTCACGCAGAACCCATTGACCGATTGGCACGATCAGACCGGTTTCCTCGGCAACCGGGATAAAGTCGGCTGGCCCGATTTCTCCTCGCACCGGGTGGAACCAGCGCAATAGCGCCTCTGCCCCGACTAACGCCCACGTCTCTGCGTCGACCTTCGGCTGGTAGTAGAGCTCGAATTGCTCGTCGTCAATTGCCTTGCGAATCTCGTTTTCGAGATCGAGCCGGTGTAGCGATTTCGTGCGCATGGTCTCGGAATAGAACTTGTAATTATTGCGCCCGGAAAACTTGGCGCGATACATTGCGGAGTCCGCATTCATCAGCAGCTGTTCGCCGTTTTGGCCATCCTCCGGATATAACGCAATGCCAATACTCGGCGTTACCACGAACTGATGTCCTTCGCAGCTAAAAGGTGGTGTCAATACCGTGATAATCCGCGATGCTATCGTAGCCACGATGTCCTCGGAATCTATGCCGTACAGAATTATGACGAATTCATCTCCGCCGAGACGTGCCAGCTTGATGCCCCCATCTTCATCAGTCGGATCAAGGCGGGCAACAGAGTCGCCGGATCGAGTACAACTCTCGAGCCTGCGGGCCACCTGTTTCAGCAACTCATCTCCTATGCTATGGCCCAGGGTATCGTTGATGCGTTTGAATCGGTCCAGATCGATAAAAAGAATCGCAAATTTTTCATCATCACGCTGAGCTATCTGTATGGTTCGCTCCAGGCTCTGGCTGAACAGCTGTCGATTGGGCAGTTCGGTCAGTTCGTCGTAATAGGCGAGATTGTAAATTTTCTCCTCAGCACTTTTTCGTTCGGTGATGTCTCGCACGATAGCCAGAACGGAATTCTTGTCGCGCGCCACAAATCGGGTTTCCAGTTCAATATCAAGGCCCTCAAGACTGTGCTCGTAAACTTGCGGTTTGCCGGTCTCAAGAGCCCGCTTGATGCACTCTCTTGCTCGGTCATCGTTTTCACAGGGATAGAAATTGACTTGGGACGCCGTCGTCAGCGCCTTTAATTGCAGAGTATGGGTTGCGTCCGGGCCGCTCAATCCTTCCTCCACCTCGCCCTTGGCGTTGACGATGAAGATAAGATCCGGAACGGCACGAATCAGCCCTCTGAGATCGTTGAGGGACCTGCATGTTCTCAGGGCATATCGGATGCGATGTGCAAGAACGGGCAGCGCAATAGGCTTGATGATAAAGTCGGTTGCGCCAAGAGTGTAGGCGCGCTCCACGGACTCGTCGTCCTCCGATTCCGTGATTATGAAGATCGATGATTCCCGGACTGTTTCTCGCGCTCTTATGATGTCGCAAACGGAAAATCCGTCCAGCTCCTCCGGTGTTTCAATGTCAAGCAGAACAACATCGGGTTGCAGCTTGCTATACATTTCCAATGCAACTTTTCCATCCGGAGCAGTCACTACGCGAAAGCCGGATTCCTCCAGGAAATTCTGAATTACGCTACAGTGATCAGGATCGTCGTCGGCAATGAGAACGAGCGGCTCTTCTGCTTTGTCCGAACTTTGACTCATACGGCCGACGTCTCGCTCGTGTCGGTCAGGGCATCAACCACCTTTGCGGATCGCGGTAGCCACGCAAGAATAGAGAAAGCGAAATCGATTTTTCTTTGCAGTGACATGGCGCTGACCGATTCCTGCTCCCGGACACAGAAGGAAGACGAAATCGCGGTGTGACTCCGCGAGTCCGCCAGATCTTCGTCTGTTGACCTTAAGACTATGTAAAATAAGAGAATATTGCCGAAATGCAGCAATATCCGAGACCGGGGTCACAGTTATGACAAGCTGCGTCGTCCCGGCGCTGTTCAAGAGCCAAAAAGTGACGACCGGCACGTCCATCTTGAGAGTCGATATGCTTAACAAGAAACCTCGACAACTATCAAAAGAGGTCGGTTTCGACTTTAGTTTCGCCTCGCCCAGGCCTACTCTGCCCCGGAACGGTCAACGTCAATAAGCTGACCCAGGGGGAGTCATGGACAGAAGAAAGTTGATTGCCGGGGCGGGAGGCGCCATTCTTACGAGCCAGGCCTCCAGCGTTTT
>JAPUKV010000121.1 GCA_027295475.1 Pseudomonadota bacterium | reverse complement strand
TGAGATTGGCAGACAGGATCACGGCCGTCTGGCGATCGGTTCGTTGAATTGTGGCAGGCGACGTACCGACCCTGAAATTGGCTACCGTGCCCAAGGTGATGCGGCGACCGTCCGATGTATAGAGTGGCAGGTCGGCCAATTGCTCGATGCTTTGCTTGTCACTGTCACGGAACGCCAGTCGCACTGCAACCTCGCCCAGATCTCCTCGAAACTCTCGCAGATACTGACCTCGCATCGCGATGCCAATGGCGTCAGCGATTTGCCTCGCCGTTAGCCCGGTCGCGGCTGCCCGAACCCGGTCGATGCTGACCTGGATTTCGCGCTCGCCAAGCTCTGCATCCGAGCGCACGTCCTCCAGACCGGTCACGGTTCCAAGGAGACGCACAACATCGAGCGCAATTCCGTTCAGCCTCGCAGTTGAGTCACCGGAACTCTGCAGGCTGAAGCCCTCGCCACCACCTTGCTGTTCAAAATCGAAACTCGGTTTGCCGATCGCGATGACCGGAAGATTCGCTTCAATCCGCTCGAGAACCTCCGTTGTAGAAAGTGTTGCATCCTCTTCCTCGGTCAGAAGAATGACTGTAGTCGCAAGTCCCTTTTCGTAGTAGCTGTAGACAGATCGAATATCAAATTCTTCCTGGTTTTCAAAAAGGTAATCCTCGATGGTATCGACCGCTTCTTCGACACGTTCCAGCGGGTGCTGTCCTTCTATGTGCAACGGCATATAGAGGCGTCGCCCCGCGTCCTGTGGAAACGCGTCGAACTTGATGAGATTCAGGAGCACCGGCGAAATGCCGATGACGCAGATCAGGATAATACCGCCGAATGTTTTCCATGGCCGTATCAGGATCCAGCCGAGACTCGCAACGTATCGATTCGTCAGACGGGAGATAAATGCGCTGTCCTTCGGTTGCGGTGGAGGCGGTACGCGGGCTGCCAGCATCGGCACCAGAGTCTGTGCAATCAATAACGATGCGAGTAGTGCGACGATAATCGTAATGCCAACATGGGTCATGAAAACCGAGATATCCGTTTTTGCACCGAACATGATTGGTACGAACACGATTATTGTCGTCATCGTACCGGCGATCACTGCCATGCCGACTTCTTTCACGCCGGCGAGCGTGGCCTTGAACGGATTTTCCGGATCCAGCGCTCGCTGCCGAAACACGCTTTCCGTGACGACGACCGCGTTATCGACCAGCATGCCGATCGCGAGCATTAGGCCCATCATCGTCAGCATGTTCAGACTCAGGTCGGCGAAGTAAAGAACGCCCAGGGTAATCAGCAGTGAAAACGGCACAGATGCTGTAACAATCAATGTGGTCGTTACCTGTCGCAGGAACAGGTACAAAACAATGAGGGCCAGCACCGCGCCGATTGCACCGGCGTTGAGCAGATCGCTGAGCGAACCGCGTACGCTGTCTCCCTGGTTGTCGAGTTCGAAGATCTTGATGCCCTGCATCAGCGGCAGCTGGCTGATTTTTTCGACTTCCGCCATCACGCGGTCTGTCACTTCGACCATGTTCGAGCCAGTCGATTTGCTGACTGCTACGCCGATCGCATAGGAACGGTCCAGGTGCCGGCCGTAATCCCTGTCCGGGCTGCGTAATTCGATACTCGCGACATCGCCGAGACGCAGCGCGTTTTCATCGATGACGATATCTTCAATATCTGCGATCGATTGGAATTCGCCTATTGGCCGGATGCTGAAACGTTGCCCGCCATCGGTAATCCGACCGGCGCTGACAGCGAAATTGCTTTTCTCGAGGAGCTGCCGTAGTTCATCGATGTCGATGCCATGTGCCGACAGCTTGTCGGAGTTCAGCAGGATACGGATTTCGCGTGGGTCCACGCCGTATAGTTGCACCAGGGAGACGCCCTCGATTCTTTCGATACGGCGCTTGAGCAGGCGGTCCAGGAGTTCATAGCTATCGGATAAATCCCGGTCACTGGAAATGCGTAGCTCCAGTACGGGTTGATCCCCGAGCGAACCTGTGAATATGAGGATCCGACGTATGTCTTGAGGCAGTTCCTGCCGAATACCATCTACCTTGGCGCGAGCTTCGATGCCCTTCGAACCCATGCTCTGATCCCATTCGAACTGCAGAAAAACCTCGGACATGCTGTCGCTTGATGACGAATACATTGTTTCGACACCGGACAAGGTCGCCAGCACTTCCTCGACCGGGCGCGTGATCAGCCGTTCGACCTCTTCGGGTGTTGATCCCTCATAGGGAATCTGGATGAATATTCCTGGAAACTCGATGTCTGGAAATTTCTCGAGCGGTAACATGCGTGTTGCGATTATGCCGATGAGTGCGAGCGCCACGAATATGACGATCGTCGTCACTGGGCGTCGAAGTGCAATCTCGGTGTGTTTCACGGCGTCAGCTACGTTGTTGCCGGTTCCGGCAATGCGCTATTGGCCTGATCGGCAACAGACCACTTCTTGCGGTCAAGCAGCGAGTAGACCACCGGAATCACGACCAGGGTGAGCAGCGTGGAGACCAGCAGGCCGCCGATTACAGTAATTGCCATCGGGGTTCGAAGTTCAGAGCCCTCGCCAAAGCCGATCGCCATCGGCAGCAATCCAAGCACGGTCGTCAGCGTCGTCATCAGGATCGGTCGCAGTCGCGCCCGCCCTGCTTCCATGTTGGCCGAGGTTTTTTCCAACCCCTGCACCTGCAGTTGATTGATGAGATCGACAAGGACGATCGCATTATTGACGACGATGCCGGCCAGCATAATGATGCCAATGAAGGCGACGACATTGACGGTCGTCCCGGTCAGGAACAGAGCGAGCACTGCACCGACCAGCGCGAGCGGAATCGTAAACAGGATCACCAGTGGGTGGATCAAGGATTCGAACTGCGAGGCCATGACGATGTAGACGAGGAATACGGCCAGCAATAGTGCAAATCGCATCGAGCGGAAAGAGTCCTGCATTTCCTCGTTCTGGCCGGAGACCATGGCTGTTATGCCTTGCGGCATCGGTGTTCCGTCAATGATCGAATTGGCGTCGGCAACCGCCGCACCGAGATCACCGTAGGCGAGGTTCGCCGAAATAATCGCCACTCTCTCCTGAGCAATGCGCCTGATTTCAGCCGGGCCTCTTGCGATCTTGATTTCTGCAACGGCCTCCAGCGTTACAGGTCGCTTCGCCGCGGGATTGACGATCAGGCTGCGGATCTCCGCGATGCTTGCCCGGGTCGTATCGACGCTGCGTACGAGTACGTCGATTTTCCTGTCCCGCCACGTGTATCGTGTCGCCAGCTCACCGCGAACGTTCGCCACCACCCGATCGGCGATATCCCGGACGGACAGTCCAAGTGATGCGGCACGTTCCTGATCGAAGATAATCTGAATTTCCGGGTTGCCCGGTTCGATCGTCGTTTTGACATCAACATAGCGATCCGACGCCTGCATCTTGCTGACAAGAACCTGGTTGACTGTTTCTAGGTCTTTCAGGTTGAACCCGGAGACCTCGATCTGCAGCGGGCTTGCGAACGTCATCAGAGACGGGCGGCTGAACTCGTATTGCACGCCTGGCAGCTGCATCAGTTGTTTGCGCATGGCGTCCATCGCCGCAGCTTCCTCGGCGCGTCCGGCGCCCGGTTTCATTGTAATACTCAGTGTGCCGGTATTTTCTCCCGAGTCGACCGGGTTGGCATCAAGTCGATTTCCGGTACCGGCCACTGAGTAATTCAGTTCCACATCGTCAATGTCGCGCGTCGCATCATGCGCAGCCTGGATAGCCCGGTCTGTCTCGACCAACGGAGAACCGGGTGACAGCCGCAGGTTAACTTCAAATTCGCCCTGCGACAGTTGTGGGATAAGTTCTGTTCCGAGCCGTGGAATCAGCAGCATCGTGGCCGCAAATATGGCTGCGGCGCTGCCGACAACGGCCGCGCGGTGGCTCAAAGACCAGCGAAGGACGGGTTCATAACCCTTCGCGACAGATAAGTACAGGTGTTGTAACAGCCAGCCGGGGACCCAGAGGATGATCCAGCAAAGCCATTTCGCACCGGCAAACACGACGCCGAAAGCACGCACGACAGTCGCGATCGCGCGAGTGAAGCGGTTCGGCGGCGTCTCTTCGCCTGCTTCCTGGTAGCGTGACCCCGTGCCGAGCGCGGCCAGCATCGGTATAAGCGTCAAAGCGACGATCAGTGAAAATATCAATGCAAACGTAACCGTCAGTGCCTGATCCCGAAACAGCTGACCCGCGACGCCGCTAATAAATACCATCGGAAAGAACACGGCAATCGTCGTAAGTGTTGCCGCAATGACTGCGGTCGAGACTTCAGCAGTGCCATTTCGAGCTGCTTCAAGAATACCCTGGCCTTGCTCTCTCTTCCGAACGATGTTCTCGAGTACCACAATCGCGTTGTCGACGAGCATGCCGACCGCCAGTGCAATGCCGCCCAGGGACATGATGTTGAGCGATACATCGTTCGAATACATGAGCAGGAAAGTGCCGATGACCGAGACCGGAATCGCGACCGCAATGATTGTCGTGGCCCGGGAATCTTGCAGGAAGCCATAGAGCACCATGATCGCGAGTATTCCGCCGAAAATAGCAGCCGACGTGACCTGTTGAATGGCGGCGGAAATGAATTTGGACTGGTCATAGATTTTAACCAGCTCAAGTTCTTCCGGCAGCGATTCCCGAATATTCTCCAGGCGACGCTCTACCCGGTTGGCCACCTGTACTGTATTCGCATCGCCTTCTTTGTAGATCGCAAGCTCAACCGACTCCTGCCCGTTGATACGCGTGATCGCTTCGCGCTCCTTGTAACCACGCGTCACGGTTGCAACGTCGCGCAAGAAAACGGGCCGGTCAGCGACGATGGCGACGATCGCGTCGGCAAATTCCTCGACTGTCTGAAATTCGTTAATCGTGCGGACCAGGTATCGCTGCCTGCCTTCTTCCAGGCGGCCACCCGAAAGGTTGACGTTTTCCGCCCGAATTCTTTCGGCAATTTGCTGGATGCTGATATCGAGCTGCGACAGCTTTTGCTGGTCTACGTGGATTTGAATTTCATCTTCGAATCCGCCGCTTACCTTGACTGCGGCAGTGCCTTCTTCCGCTTCCAGGTCGTTCTTGATGCGGTCTTCCGCAAGCCGGCGCATTGCCTTAAGGCTGGCCACAACGGACCCGGCGTCTGCGATTGACTGGCCTTCATCTTTCCGCAGCAAGCCAAGGCGCATGATCGGCTCTGACGATGGGTCGAAGCGCAACAACAGCGGCCGCTTCGCCTCAAGTGGCAGGTCGATGATGTCCACTTTTTCGCGTACATCCACGCCCGCGATGTCCATGTCCGTACCCCACACAAACTCCAGCGTAACGTCGGACTGGCCAGTGCGCGATACGGAGCGCACCAGGCGGACATTGCGAATAACACCGACTGCCTCTTCGATCGGTTTTGTGAGAAGGTTTTCTATTTCAACCGGAGCTGCGCCCGTGAGTTCCGTACGAATGGTCACAGTTGGATACGATATGTCCGGCAGCAGATTCACTTTCAGGCGGGACAGCGAAACGATGCCAAACAACACCACCGCGACAGTGAACATCACGATCGTGACACGGCGTTCTGTTGCAATTTCGATCAGGCGGCGCATCGTATATTCCTGAAACTGTCTATCTTGATGAGGAGTCGTTGCTGACGGCCGTCTCGCTGGCTTCA
>JAPUKV010000120.1 GCA_027295475.1 Pseudomonadota bacterium | reverse complement strand
TTGCCGGCCTCGATCGAGGCTCCGAAGTACAGGGGCATTTCCAGCAGACTGCCGGTGTCTCCCGATCGCCGGTAATAGACGAGTCGTGCGACCCCTGCATGCGGCCCACTGATTGCTCCCCGCTCGAAACCCGATAATCTGAGAAAGCCTCCCAGAGGAAAGAAATTCTGAATCGTGACATCTGAATCGAGTGACGTCGCATAGTTAAGGCCGAACGAAAATGTATTCCGACCGGCGGTACGCACTGTCGCCAGCTCAGTCTCAATCGAATCAAAGTTTCCGTCGGCGCCGAGACCCGTACGTGAGCCGTTCCATATCAGGTCGATGCGCGTTCCGTGCAGGGGGATTTGTGCATCATCCAGAGTGTCAACCCTGAATCGTGCAAACAGGCCACCCGTATCGAAATCGAAGTTGGGCAAGGACGGATCCCCGACTTTCACTATCGCTTCGCCAGTTCCTCGTTGCACGCCGAAACGAAGCTCGCCCCAGCGGCCGAGTTCGAACCCGGCGTCCAGGCCGATTTCCGCCTCGCTGACCCGGAATCTCGCGACGGCGTCGTTGCTTGTAAACGCATTAAAATTACGTTGTTCCAGAAGGGCTCTTGGCGCGAGGAAAAACCGCGAATCGGCACTGACAGGCTGATAGAACTCCGTGAACAGGAAAGGGTCGGTACCGAGCTGGGCGTCGGTACGCCATTCCGCACCGTAGGAATTCAGACCGGTCTTGGTGAGTCTGGCTGACACATTGAAAGCGGTCGACCCCTCGAAATTGTCCTCGAATGATATGCCGAATTGCACGATGTCCGGGCCCCAGCTTTTCGGCACTGTCTCGAATTCGACGCCGGTTTCGCCGCCTTCCGAGACCAGCTTGTAGCCAACAAGTTCGTACAGGCCAAGTCCATATAAGCGGCTCGCATCGTCTGCGAAGTTCTCCGGATTGATCTCGTCGCCGGCTTTCGCTTCAAGATGCGATTCAAGAAATTCTTGTGAAAGTGGTCCATCGTCCCGGATCCGTACGAATGCAAGCCGTTCCGGCTGGCGATAGTCCCTGGACCGGGCGGCCTGGAATGCGGCATAGGACTCGAAGTCGAGCGACAGCTCACTGAGTCGATCCGTTTGAGCGATAGTCGCTGCTGCACCTGGTTCGACCGTCTCGGTAATGTTTTCGAATTCGGTCGAACCGAAGTCTCCGAGATCCGGGCGTATCAGTATGTCGGATTCGGCCAGATTTTCGATTTGCCGTTGCGTTTCCTTGCGAATCAGGATCGTCAGCATCTGACCCGTAATGGCGAGCGCCGATTCGAGTTGATCCGGCTTGTACAAGGGAAACTCGACGTCAACTGCGATGATGATGTCGACGTCCATGTCACGTATTGCGTCGACCGGGAGGTTGCCGGTCAGGCCCCCATCCACGAGTTTGCGCCCGTCGACATGCACCGGGGAAAAGATGCCGGGTGCGGACATACTGGCCCGCATCGCAAGTACAAGGTCTCCTTGTGAAATGACATGTGCCTCACCGGTCTCGATATCCGCGGCCACAGCACGAAATGGGGTGGGCAGTTCGTCGAAATCGCTGACATCGGAAACGTGTAAGGTCTGCTCTCTCAATATCCACGCCAGTTTCTGACCGGAAATCAGGCCTTTCGGTAACACGAGGTGGCCATCGCGGAGCCCCATTTCGAAGCGGATAGGAAAGGCTTCGTCATCCTGTTTTCGGCGAAACAACATATGCTCGCGACTCGTGGTGTCCTGAAACGAGTCCTTCCAGTCGACCGAAGCGATAAGCTCCTCGAGTTCGGCCGGTGTCATGCCGGACGCGTAAAGGCCGCCAATGATGGCTCCCATGCTGGTGCCGGCAATCGCATGGATTGGCACCCGCAAATTCTCCAGTTCACGCAGCACGCCGATATGTGCGGCCCCTCGGGCGCCGCCGCCGCCGAGTACAAGACCGATTCTTGGTCGATCCTGTCCAGGTCCAGGTGGAGCGTCGGATGCCTTCGCCGCGGCATTCAGAAACACGGCAATGAGCAGAACGCTGATTGAATTAACCAACAGCAGCAATTGCTTTTTCATGACCAACTCTTACCAATCGGGCGAATCAATTCGCGAGCGACTATAATGGCCGATCCTTGTCTCAAAACCTATACATAGAATGGAGCGATAATGCCTGACGTTACACCGGCGCCACCTCAGGGCGGCGCCCGCATAACAATTGAAAACGGCAAGCTGCTGGTGCCGGACAATCCGATCATCCCGTTCATAGAGGGAGACGGCACCGGACCGGACTTATGGCGGGCTACCGTCAGAATTCTCGACGCTGCGGTCAAGAAAGCCTATGGCCGCAAGAGGAAGATTCACTGGATGGAAATATTTGCCGGCCAGAAAGCCAATGATCTGTATAACAGCTGGTTGCCGGATGAGACTGTCGACGCCTGCCGCGAATACATTGTCTCGATCAAGGGCCCGCTGACAACGCCGATTGGCGGCGGCATTCGCTCGTTGAATGTCGCATTGCGACAGCTGCTCGACCTGTACGTCTGCCTGCGACCCGTGCGCTGGTTTGAAGGTGTCCCTTCGCCGGTTCGTGACCCGGGCAGTGTCAACATGGTGATATTCCGCGAAAACACGGAAGATATTTACGTCGGTATTGAATTCGAACGCGGTACTGACGCCAACAAGAAATTTCTCAAGATTTTCAAAGAAAACTTCCCCAACGAGTTCGACAAGATCCGCTTCCCGGACAGCTCCGGCATCGGATTAAAGGCTGTCTCACAAGAAGGGACCGAGCGACTCGTACGCGCTGCACTCGACTATGCCATCGCCAACAAGCGAAAGTCCCTGACCTTGGTTCACAAGGGCAATATCATGAAATTTACCGAGGGTGCGTTCCGCAACTGGGGATACGAACTCGCGGAACGAGAATACAGCGAGCACACCTATACCTGGGACCAGTGGGAACGTACCAGCGCCGCAGACGGCGCTGAAGCTGCCAATGCCGAACAGAAAGCAGCGCTCGATGCCGGCAAGATTCTCGTCAAAGATGCCATTGCGGACATCACGCTGCAGCAGGTCCTGACGCGGCCGAAGGAATTCGACGTTATTGCAACGATGAATCTGAACGGTGATTACCTCTCGGACGCACTCGCCGCTCAGGTTGGTGGCATAGGCATTGCCCCTGGCGGCAACATCAATTATGCCACCGGGCACGCAGTGTTCGAAGCCACTCATGGTACCGCGCCAAAATATGCCGATCTCGATATGGTCAATCCCGGATCGCTGACGCTGTCCGGCGAGATGATGCTGAGATACATGGGCTGGACCGAAGCAGCCGACATCATCATCGAGTCTATGGGTACGACAATCGGGCAGAAGACGGTGACCTATGACTTCGCGCGACAGATGGAAGGTGCAACCAAAGTGAAGTGCAGCGAATTTGCCAATGCAATGATTGCCAATATGTGACGCAGAGTACTCTGCTGCTGCCTCAATGACCCGGACAGGATCTGCGCAAGTCGATCCCGCTGAAATTTCAGCGCTTATCGTTAATGGTTTTATCAACTACAACGATGATTTCCGGAAAATCACGCGTCGTGCGGAAAAAAGGTTCGAAACGCGCGCTTGGTCGAGCAATCAGATCGATGCGGTGGAACGCATCGAGCTTTACGACATTTCTATTGGTCGCATCGTAATCGTTGTCAAAGAGTCCATGGCGGACAGGCTGCATGATAAATCACTGTGGGCTCTCATTAAGGAACAGTACTCTCAGCAGATACGGGACTACGCTGATACCGAGTTTTTCAAGACTTACTTCAGTTCTGTCACGCGCCGTGTTTTTTCCACTATTGGCGTCGATCCGCTCGTAGAGTTCATTGCTCCGGATATCAAACCAAGCGAGCACATGCTCGGTATGGTCAATTCGAAAATTTATCGAAATCGTGGCGAGACACAGTTTCTTTTTGACGAGTTGCTCGTCGATTACGCGTTCACCACACCTTACCGAAATATCGATCAAACCATTCGCTTTATCAGTGCCGAAGTCGACGCATACTGCGTCGCACACAATCGCCTCAACAGCATCCAGAAAGTAGAGATTCTTCGTGCCGTTTTTTATCGTACAACGCGCGCCTATATCGTTGGACGCATCGACGGAGACGACTGGGTTTGCCCGCTTGTCATCGCCCTGAAAAATACAGACGAAGGTATCGTCGCCGACGCCATCATTCTTTCCGAGCACGATGTCAGCATGTTGTTCGGATTTACGCGCTCCTACTTTCATGCCGACCTGGCAATTGTGGGCACCACGGTGGCGTTCCTGAATTCCATGATGCCGAGGAAGCCGATTGCAGAGATCTATACCGTGCTCGGCCGCGCCAAGCAGGGCAAGACTGAGCGATATCGTTCGCTTTTTCAGCACCTTGGGAAGTCCAGCGACAGGTTCGTACACGCGAGGGGCGACAAAGGCATGGTGATGGTGGTTTTTACATTGCCTTCCTACGACATCGTGTTCAAGGTCATTCGTGACCGCTTCGCCTATCCGAAAACGATTGGCCGCAAAGACGTGATCGAGAAATATCAGCTGGTGTTCAAACACGACCGGGCCGGTCGCCTTGTCGATGCGCAGGAATTCCGCCGGTTGCGCCTCGACCGTGCACGATTTACAGACAAGTTGCTCGATGAATTATTGACTGCATGCGCCGACACCTGCCGGATCGAGAATGATTTTGTCGTTATCGAGCACGTCTATATGGAGCGTCGGCTGACGCCGTTGAATTTGTATCTCAGAGAGTCAGACGAGGAAGCCGCCAGGCATGCTGCTGTTGACTATGGCCAGGCAATTCGCGACCTGGCGCTCAGCAATGTATTTCCCGGCGATCTGCTATTCAAGAACTTTGGCCTGACGCGACATGGCCGCGTTATCTTTTATGACTACGACGAGCTTTGCCTCGTCACTGACTGTAATTTCCGCCGAATTCCGGAGGCCCGGGACGACATGGATGAAATGCGAGCCGGCGCCTGGTTTTTCGTCGGGCCACACGACATCTTTCCGGAGCAGTTCATTCAATTCCTGGGTTTCAAGGAAGACGCCAGGCGGGCGTTCGTCGAACATCACGCAGAACTCCTGACCGCCGACTACTGGGCGAATCTAAAAAAACGGCATCAATCGGGAGAAGTGCTGGAAGTCCTGCCCTACACCGCCAAGCAATGGACCGAGCACAAGGGGCACGCGCTTTACCCCACTGCCACCTGAGCAATTATTTATCACGTTCTGATATCGCCCGTCAGGACGGGCTCCTACGACACCTGCTATTTCCGCCAACCTTATTGGAGCCCGTCCTGACGGGCTCCTACGACACCTGCTATTTCCGCCAACCTTGTTGGAGCCCGTCCTGACGGGCGATATCATTCGACCTTCAGGCGCGCGTTGTATTCACGGAGCCTACCGATCTGCCCCTCAAGCTCCTGCTCGTCCCACTGGAATTCAGCCGCAGCGATCGTTGCAACCGCTTCAATTAGCTGCTCTCCCTGGTCAGCAGACAGCCCCAGCATCAACCGCCTTTGCATCAGGTCCGTCAGGTTTTTCGCGTATTCATGACGTATTGCAAACACGACCTCGGCGGCCAGGACACTTTTCTCTGCATCGATTACTTTCGACAGACCAGCTTCGGCCGCGGCAAGATCCAGAATCAGAGTGGCACGCCCGCCGTAGATACCGACAATGCGTTCGCGGCCGCGCTCCGAAAGGCCGGCGAAGTCTTCTAAACGCTCGCGCGCCTCAATGACACCAACCGCACCGGGCAGGAGTGTGCTCGATGTGATGCAACGCGGCAGCCCGGCGTCGAGCTTTCTATCAACACGATCAATAGTCTGTTCTGCAAGATTTCTAAACGTGGTCAACTTGCCGCCGATAATCGAAATGATTCCCTGCAAGGGTCGCCGGTGACGCTTGATAATATGCCGGCGCGTAATGGCTGATTCCGGACGATTACCGCGGCGTGGCAGTGGTCGAACGCCTGCGTAGGCGAAGTGTATGTCGTCGGATTCCAGCTCCGCTTCCGGAAAGACACGATTTGTCTCATCCAGCAGGTACCGAATTTCTTTCCGGCTCGCGTGAGCAGCGTCAGGCTCTCGCCCGTAACGAATATCGGTCGTGCCGATCAGATATTGTCCGTTCCAGGGGATGATAAAAAACGGCCGTCCATCGGCGACCGCTTCGACATAAAATGCATCGCGTGGTGCACCTTTAAATTCACCGACAATGATGTGGCTCCCTTTGGTGCCACCCATCAGGCGCCGTGTTTGCCGGCCGGTCTTCTGCAGGACGCGATCGACCCAGGGACCGGATGCATTAATCACGAGCCGTCCCTTCACGAGTTTTTTCTCGCCGCTGTCGGCATCGACGTAACCGACGTTCATTGCCGTGCCATCGTGCGGCCCAATCGCATCGACCGGGCAGTAGTTCTTGACGACAGCGCCGGCCTCCGCGGCCGAAATAATGTTCTCCAGAACGAGCCGTTCCGCAAACGTTACCTGTGCATCGTTATACTGAGCACCACCCCTTAACCCGGCTGCGTTAAGTCCCGGCTCCTGTTCGAGCAACTCGTCGCGATTCAGCATACGGTGCCGGGGTAATGTCTTTCTGATGGATAACAGATCGTAGGCAATCATTCCGAGACGGATCAACATCAGCCCCCGTTTGCTGTTTTCATAAACAGGTATGTTTATGCGAATGCGCTTGACAAGGTGCGATGCAATGTTGCGCAGACAGATGCGTTCATGCAGCGACTCGTAGACCAGGGATATTTCTGCATATTCAAGATATCGAAGACCACCGTGAATAAGCCGGCTCGACCAGCTCGATGTGCCACTGCCGAAATCGCTTTTGTCGAAGAGGATGACACTTAAGCCGCGGAGTGCCGCATCGCGGGCAATGCCTGCGCCGTTGATACCACCACCGATGATTACCAGGTCGTATTCCGGTACGGTCTTCAGCATCAGGGTCTTACTTGCCCGCTCCCGCGAACGACATACTTATAGCTCGTCAACTGCTCGGCGCCGACGGGACCGCGAGCATGAATCCGACCTGTCGCAATGCCAATCTCCGCGCCCATGCCGAACTCGCCTCCGTCTGCGAACTGTGTCGATGCGTTGTGCATCACAATCGCGCTGTCTACGTCCGTCAGAAACTTACTGACCGCGACTTCGTCTTCCGCAACGATGCTTTCCGTATGGCCCGACCCGTACAGCCTGATATGTTCGATTGCTCCCTCCACACCATCGATAATCCGCACCGAGATGACGGCGTCGAGATACTCGGTATGCCAGTCTTGTTCGTCGGCGGTTTTCGCTTCCGATGCGATCTCCCGAACTGCCTCGTCACCGCGCACTTCGCAGCCGGCATCGATCAGGGCGTCGACTACGCCGGGAATGAGCCTTGATGCCGCCTTGCGGTCGACGAGCAGTGTCTCGGCAGCGCCGCAGATACCCGTGCGACGCATTTTCGCGTTTAACACGATTTCCCTGGCCATGTCCTCGTCCGCCGATTCATGCAGGAAGACATGACAGATGCCCTCCAGGTGTCCTATCACAGGCACTCTGGCCTCGGCCTGCACGCGCTCAAAGAGACTTTTACCGCCGCGTGGCACAACGACATCGATAGTGTCACCCATCGACGACAACAGGTAACCGACGGCGGCGCGATCCGTCGTCGGCACCATCTGAATTGCAGCCCGGGGAATGCCGGCGGCTGCAAGTCCTTCGGCGACAGACCGAAAGAGCGCCTGATTCGATTGAAAACTCTCCGAGCCGCCGCGCAAAATAGCGGCATTGCCCGATTTCGTGCACAGGCCAGCAGCATCGACGGTAACATTGGGGCGGCTCTCGTAAATAATGCCGATGACGCCCAGTGGCACCGCGACACGTTGTATGTGCAAGCCGTTAGGTCTGTCCCACTCCGCGAGTACGCGGCCAACCGGGTCGGGTAACTCAACAACCGTTTCGAGCCCGGTGGCCATGGATTCGAGCCGTTCGGGATTCAGCGCCAGCCGGTCGAGCAGCGGCGCGCTCAGGCCAAGTTTTTCCGCTGCTTCCATGTCGATCCGGTTGGCATCGAGGATTGCGTCCGCGCTGTCACGAATGGAATCTGCTGCCGCCTGTAGCGCCTGATTACGTTGCGATCCCGGGCACAGCGCCAGTTCCGATGCCGCTTCTCTGGCTCTGCGGCCGAGTTTGTCCATCATTTCGGAAATACCCGGCGACTCAGTCGTCAATTTTCTCGTCTGTTGGCTCATCTAGGATTCATCCCCAAACAGCACCAGGTCATCGCGATGGACCATGACCGTCCGGCCACGGTAGCCGAGTTTCGGTTCAATCTGCGCCGAGCGGCAACCGATGATATCTGCCGCTTCATCGCTGGCGTAGGCCGCGAGGCCCCTGCCGAGTTCTTCTCCGTTTGCACCGACCAGTGTCACAACATCGCCACGCCGAAAATCGCCGATGACCTCGACAAGACCGACCGGCAGCAAGCTGTTGCCGTTGGCCAGTGCCGTCGCGGCGCCGGGATCCATGTGGAGTTCACCGCGGACTTCGAGGATGCCGGCAAGCCACTGCTTGCGCGCCGCGGCCGGTGTTCGCGCTGCACTGAATACCGTGCATTTGCCCCCCTGCGCCAGTGCCTGCAACGGTCGCTCGACGGTACCGCTCGCAACGATGGTCGAGCATCCTGCACGGGTCGCTATCCGGGCCGCCTGCAGTTTCGTCGCCATGCCGCCGCTGCCGAATTCTGACCGCGATTCGCCCGCCATCGCGAACATTTCGTCACTTATCTTCGCGACCGTGGCGATGTGTTCAGCATTCGGATGCCTGGCCGGATCCGCCGTATAAAAACCATCCACATCCGACAGGAGAACAAGTCCGTCCGCCATGACCATCTGGGCTACGCGTGCAGCGAGGCGGTCGTTGTCACCGTAACGAATCTCTTCTGTCGCAACCGTGTCGTTCTCATTGATGACCGGCACGATGTGATGCTCAAGCAACTTGCCGAGCGTACCTTTGGCATTCAGGAAGCGGCGCCGGTTTTCCGTGTCCTCAAGCGTCAACAACACCTGGGCAGCCGCTACGCCATGCTCGCCGAGTGCCTCCTGATACGCATGAACAAGCTGTACCTGCCCCGCCGCTGCGGCCGCCTGCAACTCATCGAGCCGTGAGCGGCGCGGATTGATACCCAGCACATTGCTGCCGATCGCGATCGCGCCGGAGGAAACAATCAACACCTGCCGATTCCCGGAACGCAAAGCTGCAACATCTTCGGCAAGCCCCGAAAGCCAGTCGCGATCGAGCCGGCCGTCCCGAGTAATCAGCAGCGAAGAGCCTATTTTGATGACCAGGCGCCGCAAATTATTGAGTTTGACTCCGGACATGAGCAGGGGCCTATCCGCTGAGGCGGTGATGTCTTGCATAGGAAGACAGCGTAACCTCCCCCTTGGAAACAGCAACGCTCCCGCTACGGGCAACGGCGGCGATCTCACCTATCTGGCTCGCCTCTTCGACAAATGCATCTATGTCGGCAAGCCTGCCCGTGAGCTGCACCGTGCAGCTATTCTGTGCATCATCCAGAATCTCGGCACCATACTTTTTCGCGAGCGCCAGCACTCTTGCGTAACCACCTGTCGCGAGCTTGAGCTTGAGTATCGCCAGCTCGCGCTCGAAGTGATCGCCCAAGGTCATATCATGAATATTGACCACGTCCACGAGCTTCGCAAGTTGGGTATTGAGTTGCGCGAGAGCCGAGTCAGAACCGCGGATAACGAGAGTGACACGCGACACCGTCGGGTCGTCTGTCGGTGCAACGTTCAGCGAGTCAATATTGTATCCGCGCGTCGAGAAGAGCCCTGTCATACGGGTCAGGGCTCCGACTTCGTTCTGCAGCAGCACCGATATTACGTGACGCATTGATTCTGTATCCGTAGCAACAAACCAAATTCGCTCGAAACCATTGCTGGCGGTTTTCCGGTGCAAGGTGGCACAGCAATGCGAGTATTGCAATGCAATAAAAATTAGTAAACACTCGCCTAAAATCCGGCACTTACACAACATCGACGAGAAAATGAGCAAAGAGGAGCCCGCAGACCGCACAGACCGGCATCCGCTCGCCGGAACCCGGATGAGTGGCGCCGATATTGTCATTCAGGTCCTCGCCGACGAAAACGTCGATACCATATTCGGCTACAGTGGCGGCGCGATTCTGCCGACCTATGACGCCGTTTTTCGCTATAACGACAAACACCGCAAAGCCGACGGCAAATCGTCAATCCCGTTGATCGTACCGGCCAACGAGCAGGGAGCTGGTTTCATGGCGGCCGGCTATGCCCGCGCCAGCGGTAAAGTCGGCGTCCTTATGGTCACCTCGGGTCCAGGCGCGACCAATACGGTTACACCGGTACGCGACTGCATGGCCGACTCGGTGCCCATTGTTGTCATCTGTGGCCAGGTGCCGGTGAATGCGATCGGCACCGACGCCTTTCAGGAAGCTCCCGTGGCGGCAATCATGGGAGCAGTCGCAAAACACATATTTCTGATAACCGATCCAACACGCCTCGAGGCAACGGTTCGCACTGCGTTCGAGCTTGCCCGCACCGGCCGGCCCGGCCCGGTCGTCATCGACATACCGAAAGACATTCAAAACTGGGAAGGCGAATTTACGGGTTTCGGGTCACTGCCGCTGCCGGGTTATCGACACCGTCTGCAGGCGGTTGTTGAGAACCACCTGACCGATGAGGCCTGCGAGCGATTTTATAAAATGCTGGCTGAATCCGAGCGGCCATTGATCTATGCCGGTGGTGGCGTGATCAACGGCAACGCAACGAAAGCGATGCGCCACTTTGCCAGCGCCTACGGTATCCCGGTAGCAACAACCCTGATGGCGCTCGGCGCCAGCGACACGAAGCATCCATTGTCGCTGCACATGCTCGGTATGCACGGCATGGCGTTTGCCAACTATGCCGTCGAAGACTGTGACCTGTTGATTACTATCGGTGCCCGGTTTGACGACCGTGTCGCAGGCGACCCGCTCAGGTTTGCCCCCAACGCGAAGAATATTGCGCACTTCGATATCGACGTAGCGGAGATCGGCAAAGTAAAAAGCGTCAACTGGCACCATGTGGGCATTCTGAAGCGAGATCTCGATGACCTGCTCGCCTACGGCAAACGCATCAAGTTTCAAAAGGATTTCAGTGTCTGGCACAAAGAGATAGCCGGCCTCAAAGAGAAACACTGTCTCAACTACGATCGGGAAAGCGACCTCATACAGCCCTACGCCGTGATTGAGGAAATCAACCGGCTGGCAGGCGGCAAGGCGATCATCTCGACAGGCGTCGGCCAGCACCAGATGTGGGCCGCTCAGTACTTCGATTTCCGCGAGCCACGGCTCTGGCTGACTTCCGGCAGCATGGGGACGATGGGGTTTGGACTGCCGGCCGCCATCGGCGCCCAGATTGCCAAACCGGATCGCCTCGTCATCGATATCGACGGCGATGGCAGCATGCGCATGAACATCGGCGAGCTTGAAACCGCGACTACCTACGGGCTCCCGATCAAGGTCATCGTTCTCAACAACTTCGGTGATGGCATGGTCAGGCAGTGGCAAAAACTTTATTACAAAGGCCGAATGTCAGGCAGCGACAAGTCTCTACACCGCAAGGACTTCGTCAAGACGGCTGAGGCAGACGGATTCGAATACGCGGTGAAGCTGGACCGAAAAGAAGACCTGTCAGGCGTCATCAGAGAATTTATCGAGTTCTCCGGCCCTGCGTTCCTCGAAGTCATTATCGACCCCGATGCCGGCGTCTATCCCATGGTCGGTCCCGGCCTGAGCTACGCCAAAATGATCACGGGCGACTTTATCGTCAGCAGAGACCAGCCGGCCGACGACAGACCCGACCCCGACGAAATGTTCTGATACGGATCGTTTCCCCTCCGCGTCAGCAGGCTGGCGGATGCCCGGTGTCGCGCGAATAGTGACCGCCTTACGGAATCCGTCTTCAGACTAGTGGTCCAACAAGGTCATATTGATGGACCACTCGGTATTTTCGCGCATAGATACTGGCAGGACGGTTTGCTATGCATGAGCCTCCTGAGCAGGGGCGATGTCGTGACAACGCAGAGCGGATCATTCCAGAACGATTACGGGTTACCTGGCGCATTTGCTGGAGCATCCCCGATGGCTCATGGAATGCGACATCGACTTTACGCAATGCCCATACCAGGGACGTTATGAGGACTTCGTCGCCGAATGCGAAACCTGCATATATGGCGAAGGGTGCAAATGGCTGAGCAGCTACACAATAAGTGCAATTAAGGAAGCGCCGCTAACGGATCTCGTTGACGCACTGGAAAATGTTGTCGACTATGTCGCCGGCCGCCAGCAAGACGAACACCAGGCAGACTGCGTCTGTGACAACAGCAAATGGCTGCGAAAATCGCGCCAGTTTCTTCGCTCCTTCCCCGAATAGAACATGAGCCAGTGTGCTGTGGCACAAGCCGGGACCCGCTGATCAACCAGTAGGCCGGCAGGCTCAAGGCTTGTTTTTCTGCAGATGCAGTAAGATTGTCCTCAAGAATCACCAGAGGGGAATTCGACGTGTCTCAGTCAACACTCTCGGGCAGCTGCCTGTGTGGGTCGGTCCGCTATGAGATCTCGGGCAATCCGAGGGCTTTCTATCATTGTCACTGTCGGCGTTGCCGCAAAACCACGGGTACAGGCCACGCCAGCAATATCATCTTGAAACCCGATGCTGCCAAATGGCTTTCCGGCGAAGAACTCCTCAAGAGTTTCAAAGTGCCGGACGCCGAACGCTTTCGCACCGTATTTTGTTCGAATTGCGGGAGCCCGCTGCCGCGCATTGCGCCCGACCTGAGCCTCGCAGTCATTCCGGCAGGATCGCTGGACGAGTCGCCCGCGATCGACCCGACCGCCAGAATTTTCTGGGAGTCGCGAGCCGCCTGGTCCTGCGACGCCAGTGAAATTCCCGTCTGGCCCGAATACCCGGACGATAGGTAAGCATCGGGCCCGGCATAGATTGTTGCCGGGCAAGAGCAGATGTATGCTGGGACGCCCCGAATCAAAAACAAGAATTGCCTGGAGGATTCCGATGATTGCCAGAAGAAAAACCACGGTTCTCACCTTTTTCGCTGTTTCGCTCGCCATCGCCGCGTGTGGTGGTGGCAACGGCCCGGAGTCCGGGCCTGCAACCGGGGGGGCAGCGCCTGAGACGGCAAGCGAACAGGCCACCAACGATTTGAGAATGCGCCTTACCAGCGAAGATAGAGCGGAATCGGATCGGGCGCGCGACGCTGGGCGCCGACCGGCGGACGTCGTCGCGTTCCTTGGTATCGAGAGCGGGATGCGCGTAATGGATGTGATCGCGGCTGGCGGCTACTACACCGAAGTACTGTCGCTGGCGGTTGGCGAGGACGGGCATGTTGTCGCGCAAAATACGCCGGGAGTGCTCAAGTTTCGGGACGGCGCGAATGAAAAAGCGATCAGTGGCCGCCTGGCCGGCAATCGATTGCCGAACGTCACACGCCTCAACAAGGACTTCGCAGACCTGACGCCTGAAGACGGCCCATTCGACGCCGCGATAACGGCCCTCAATTACCACGACGTCTACAACCGGGGCGGCCCGGAAGCGACCGTCGACGCCCTCCGGTTCATAGCAAGCGTTCTAAGGCCCGGCGGCGTGCTCGGAATTATTGATCACGTCGGTGAAGCCGGTGCGGACAACGCGGCATTGCACCGGATCGAGATTTCCAAGGTCCTCGAAACTGTCGAAGCAGCTGGATTTATCGTCGAATCGGACAGCGATCTGCTGCGCAATGAGACGGATGACCATAGTCTGTTCGTATTCGATGAGTCTGTGCGAGGCAAGACAGACCGCTTTCTGCTAAAGGTCAGAAAGCCAGCCGAATAATGATGATCTGTGCCCTGACAAAGATCTGACGATGCCCGACTACCTGCTATCCGCCCGGCGTATACGCAAGCAAAAGTTTGATGCGGAACCCGGGCGGACGCGATTTCTCAAAGTCCCTGCCAACCGGCTGCCGACACCTGCTCACGCCATTGAACAGGCCGAATGGGTCGACGCCGTCATGGCTGAAGGACAGACTCACACGAATCACAACACCGGAAATGACTGTGGCGACATCGCAGTTCTCGTCCACGGCTACAGCAATGACGCGAAAAGCATTATGTGGCGCCATCGCCGACTCAAAGCCGATCTCGCAGATGCTGGATTCAAGGGGGTGCTCGTCAGTTTCGACTGGCCAAGTGATGATCGTGCGCTGAATTACCTCGAGGACCGTAGCGACGCGAAGATCACAGCGCTTCGCCTGGTAGATGACTGCATCAGCCTGCTTGCCTCAGCGCAGTTTCGCGGCTGTGAATACAACGTCCATGTCATCGCACATTCGACCGGCGCCTATGTCGTCAGAGAAGGCTTCGACGATGCGGATGACAGGCCTGGAATTGCGGCTACCAACTGGAACGTGTCACAAGTCTGTTTTGTGGGCGCCGACGTGTCGAGCCGATCGATGTCGGCGTCCGATTCAAAATCGAGTTCGATCTACCGTCACTGCACCCGGCTTACGAACTATCAGAACCCCTTTGACTCGGTACTCAAACTGTCGAACGTCAAGCGTGTCGGTGTTGCCCCGAGGGCCGGTCGAATCGGGCTGCCGCCCGATCATCAGGACAAGGCCGTCAACGTGAACTGCGGCGCATACTTCGCCGGCAAGGACAGGAAGAAAGCGACCTTTATCGGAGCCTACAACCATTCCTGGTATTTCGGCGACAAAGTATTCGCCCGAGATCTCGCCGCCACGCTAATGGGCGATGTTGACCGATTCTTCATACCGGGACGGCAGAGGGACGAACATGGTGCACTGCACCTGTAGGGAACGGACATAACGCGGCCCGTCCCCAAATGCGGCAGTTTCCGGTATTGTGTGAACCGGCGCATGGATTTGGCACACCGAATGTCACAAAGTAACGATCAGTCGAGAGGATAATCGCCAAACCAAGATGCTCATCACGCCGAACAGAAACGATCTGAACAAGATCGTCATTTTGAATCCGAAGGGAGGTTGCGGGAAAACGACGCTCGCAACGAACCTGGCCAGTTACTACGCGGGCCGCGGCGGTCCGGTCCCGGCCGTTATGGATTGCGACCAGCAGGGCTCCACCATGAGGTGGCTCGAGAAACGCCCCTGCTCGCAGCCTCCGATACACGGCATTGCTGCCTACAAGAACAGCATGCAGGCGACTCGCAGCTGGCAGCTCAGGGTACCCAATGAGACGACCAGTCTCATCGTCGATTCTGCGGCCAGCCTGAGCCACGACGATTTACGCGAAATAACGCGCGATGCCACAAGCATACTGGTACCGGTATTGCCCTCGGCAATCGATATTCATGCCGCATCGCATTGCATCGCCGACCTCCTGCTCGTCGCAAAAATCGATCGGCGCGACCGCAAGCTTGCGGTCGTGGCGAATCGCACGCGCCGGAACACCAAGAGCTTCGTGAAGCTCATGAGTTTCCTCGATACGCTGGGGATTCCGGTAATTGCGGTCATACGGGACAGTCAGAATTTCGTACATGCCGCTGCAGAGGGCATCGGAGTTTGCGAAATGCCGCTGCACCGGGCCGGGAAAGATATCGAACAACTCCAACTCATCATCGAGTGGCTGGATGATTGGGAAAACCGGCGTCACCACGCAATGCCGACGGGGACTTACCCTGAGCCGAATGCGGCAAACGTCACGGTATTACACAAGTCGCAATTCGGATCCAGCCACAACTAGCCCGAGTGTTTCAGCAAGGATCGCCGGCCCTGGTTCAGGGCTCATTCTGAATTGCCGAGAATAATTCCGCGTCGACGTTGCCACCGGTCAACACTGCAACCGTTACCTTGTCTTTGCAGTCTATTTTGCCCGTCAATACAGCCGCGAGCGCAACAGCCCCGCCAGGCTCGACAACGAGCTTCAGGTGACTGAACGCAAAACGCATTGCCACTTTTACATCTTCGTCACTGACGACGAGACCTTCACCTGCAAGTTCTTGATTTATGGCAAAAGTCATCTCGCCGGGGGTTTCCGCCAGTAACGCATCGCAGATCGAACGCGCCGTTTTCAGATTCGAGCAGCGTACGCCTTCGCGTAACGACCGGGCCGTGTCATCAAAGTGCGCCGGCTCGACCGTGTGAACGGACGTTGCCGGTGATAGCGCCTTTATCGCGACAGCCGAGCCCGCGCTCAACCCTCCTCCGCCACAGCAGAGAAGAACCTGGTCGGGCGAAAGACCGAGCTCGCTGCACTGCTCGACGATTTCGAGACCAACCGTACCCTGGCCGGCAACGATGTCCTCGTGATCATAGGACGGCACGACTATGGCGCCACGTTCTGCGGCGACCTGCCGGGCGATCGCCTCGCGGTCACCACTGTACCGGTCGTACAGAACGACCTCTCCGCCAAATCGTTTGGTTCGTTCTATTTTTACTTTCGGGGCATCCTCGGGCATGACGATGACCGTTTTGATGCCAAGCAGGCTACCGGCCCTGGCCACCCCCTGTGCATGGTTGCCTGAAGACCATGCCACCACCCCTTTGCCCGCTTGCTCGGGAGACAGCCGACTCAGAAAATTATAGGCGCCACGGATCTTGAAAGTACCGGTTACCTGCAAGCACTCGGGCTTTAACAAGACTGTGCCGCCGGCGATCTCGTCAAGTTCGGCCGGCCGGAGGAGTGGTGTTCTGACCGCAACCTGCGCCAGGCGTTTCGCCGCAGCCTGAATATCGCTGAGTTCGATCATTGGGCCGCCAGCCGATCTATCTTGGCGGCGCAAATGAAATCGTTATCCGACAGCCCGTTTATTGCCGTCGTCGTATATCGCACGAGACAACTTCCGTATTTGACGATCATTTCCGGGTGGTGTCCCTCGGTGCTTGCAACCCAGGCAACGGCATTGGTGAAAGCAATTGTCATGGCAAACCCCGGAAATTGAAATTCACGGCTGATGTAATCGCCGGATTCGCCAAGCTCCCAGTCCGGGTGCAATGCCGACATCAGCTCGCCAGCCTGATCCGCAGTCAAAGGCTCGACATCGCCTTCGCAAGGCCGGCATTTGCGCTCAACAAGGTCTGCCATAAATTATCGCCGTTAGTCCATCTGAGAGGAGCTTCATACCATAAATCCAGCCAGGCAAACAAAAAAGGGCCGGTCTCGGGGAGACCGGCCAATAGCGACTCATTGAAGAGTCTCTCGGGGACCGAGCGCTGTCTAGTCAGGATTCGACGCGAATGACGGCGTCTCTTCGACAAACAGCGTCAGGCTCACTTTGCGCTCAAGCGCGAAGCTGTCGGGATTATCGTCTGCTGCCGGTGATTCACCGTGTGCAGCAAGCTTGATGCGTGACTCGGCAATGCCGTTGGATATCAGGACGTCCCGTACGTATTCTGCCCTCTGAGCGGAGAGCCTCTGGTTGTAGTCGGCGTCACCCCGCTCGTCCGCAAATCCGTCAAGCTGGACATAGATGTCAGGCATTGTGGAAAGATTTGCCGCAAGTGCCCGCAGTTTGGTGTCCGTCGTAGTAGCAAGCACGTGCTCGTCGGTACGGAACAACAGGTCTATTTCGATGCCGGCCTGCATCAGAGTGACAAGTTCAGGTCTCGCAACTGCCCGCATACGCTGCAAATCGCCGCTCAACGAGTCGATGTCACTGTTCAGCGCATCAACACTTTTTTCCAGCGCCATAATCTGCTTTCTGGAGCTGACCAGTGAATCGGACAGCGTCGTTACCGCCGTGTTTTTCTTGTGGAACTCATCACCTAACTTCGCGCCGACAGCTGCACCGACAATGAACCCGACAGGCCCGCCTGCGACAGCACCAATTATTCCACCGACACCGAGTCCGATGCTTTCCCTCTTGGATGTGGTGCCCTCGGCCAGGGCCGGCGTCGCGATCAGGCAGGCAAGAATAGCAAAAGCAAATTTTCTGTTACGCATTGTCGTTTCCTCCGTTTGTCGGGCCACTCATGTGGCCGCCATCAGAGTCAATTACAAGGCATAAATGGGGGCGT
>JAPUKV010000012.1 GCA_027295475.1 Pseudomonadota bacterium | reverse complement strand
GAGCTGTCGACGGCATTGATCATGCGGCGCATGTCCAGCGTGTCACCGTATCCCCACTGGCACTACTTTGATGCCTACCCCCCCGGACATCTGCGGGCGGTCTACAGAGGCAACGGTATTCCTCTGCCATGGGGCAACATGAGAATGGTGCTGGATCCGTGTCAGCACTGGGCCGTTTTCAAAATGCTCAATTCGCGCTCGTCCAAACCGTCGGCACAGATTTCGGTGCTGCGCAACGGAGACGACGCGCGGCTTTATTGTTGCGAGTCGATACGCGAGAAGGATCCGGCAGGCAATATACACGTCATGTGCGCCGGTATCGATTTGTCGCCTGCCCTGAATTCTCAGGGCTTTGACGCGCATGACGTCATCGAGCAAATCGAATCAAGTTGTAACCGGGGAGGCGGAGTAGCCACGATTCCCAGGGAGGCCCGTCAGAAACTCGAGACCGTCGGCAAGATTCTGAATATTGGCTGGGTAGGAGCCGGTGCCGCGAAAGAGGCGAGCATCATCTGCCCGAGAAGCTCATCGTGCCCGCGCGACAGACACTGCCTTGGAAAAGCGGCCAATCGTACAAGGCCTCACGCCGAAGAGATTCGCGAAAACATTTTGAGTAACGCTTTCCACTGACGGTCGCTTGTCAGGTTCGCAAGAAAAACGGCCCCCGAAGGGGCCGCCCAGTGGTCCTGCCGAATTCCCAACTAGTTGGGCTGGTATGTCACACGTACATAGCCGACAGTACCCGGTATGTCATGCATGGCGATACTCATGCCGATCACGCCACAGGCGTCACAAGTCGACGGATCTTCGTCGAAAAGACTGTTGAATCCGACCACAACAGTAAGTGCATCGTCAAGGCCAGGTTACTGCCCGTGGAGGGGACCTGAAGGTCGGAGAACACGGCTGAATGAAGCATATCGTCCGTCCAGCGGAAAGCCAGGTTGGCCGCCCACAGTGCAGTTGCGTGAATATAGCCTTTCAATCATTTTGATCTAACAGCGAACAAATGGGCGCAAAATGTGCTCTTTCTGGGTTTCAGGCAGTAAAGGCCCCGGCCGGCGCCGGTTTCGCATCCTCAAATAGTGGATTCGAGGCGAGTGCCAGCATGACTGACATTGATGACGAGTTTGACCTTTGGGATCTACGCATTAGTCATCGAGTTCACAGTATGCGGCCTTGAATCGTTCGGATGAATAGTCGGACACGCACCGTCACGCACGGGTGGCTGCTCGAATTCGCGCCAGTCTTCGAATAAGGCAAGCAGGTCCTCGTATCCGCCGGCATTGCTGTCCTCGGCAGTACAGGAATTTGCAGCAGCAATAAACACCGCCATCACCAATACGGACAAGAACTGCCTGAGCATGACTTCAGATTTCATGATTTCCCCCCGGTGTTATCTAATAGACCTGCCACCGGCTTGCTGCTTGCAGGCGGCTTACAAGCTACTCATCGACGAACATTTATTCTGGCATTAAGCACCGCGACAGACATCGACAATTCGTTTTTTCAGTTTTGCGGGATCATTGATGGTTTTGTAGAAAACGTCGAGATACTTCAGCGTCGACTTCCGAGCCTTATTGCTCAACGCGTCCGGCGTGTTCGCTATCTCAATGTCTGCCCGTCGCTCATTGAACAATTGTATGGTTTGGTCCAGATAGTCATTGTGGCGGCAGCGACCCCGGTAAAGTCGATGACGCACCGTCCTTATGCCAAGGCCTGCAGAGGGCAATGCATATTTCGTTTCGATGATGCCTGCCGCATCAAAATCGTAGGGCAGCACAACCCAGTTGTCCTGTGCATCCAGTTTTGCAATGACTTTCCCATTGTGACAGCAATTTTCCGTGCCTGGACCTTTCTTGATGGCCCAATCGGTGTTCGCAATCAAGTATTGAAACAGTTCGAAAATGTTGGTTTGCGCCGCGTCGAACTGATGCGGTGCGATGGTCTTCGTCTTTATTTTTTTCATGCCCATGCGTTTGGCAACTTCATTGTCGGATTCGATGAAGAATGCCAGCCTGACGTCGTCGCGTCGCTTTCCTTCTATGTCCCGATACGTGACATTCAGCATGCGAACCCGAAATGAATACTCGGACACCAGGTTATAGGTCTTATAAATTCCGAATTCCTGGTGCAGGTAGCGGAGGTAGGTCGAACCGTTGTTGCAATGGGTGACGATTTTCAGTTTTTTCTGGCCGGCGAAAAGCGTGGAAGCCACCTGGTCCGGGTTCAAAAAAACAGACAATGGCGGAAACGAACAATGCTCCAGACGCGACCTGCCGCGCGTCGTGATATCGATGTCGATGGCGACTTCGTTGCCGTCGACATCAACATAGCGAAACTGCCCCTGGAGAACCGGCTTTTTCCTGGCGCGCTTCAGCAGAGTCCTCACTGGAAATTCGATGACAACATCCAGGTTCTCTGCTGAATCGAAAAGCAGATGGTTCTCGGCACGACTGCTTGTCGTCATGCCGGCCAGAATGCAGGCAAACAGCAATGCGATAGGTATTCCTGGCATCATGGCAAGCGATCACAAGCTTCTCAATTGCTTGCCAGCTTATCACTGATCGCGCTTTAGGCAGGGAAGAAATCTATGGGTTTGGTGGTTGTGATGGCTTCGACATCTTTCGCTTCGAATCGGAACATCCTGATCCGCTGAACGAGCTTGCGCTCGAGATCCTCGTCACCCAGCTCACTGGACACGATTTCGCAGAATGTAACTTCGCCGGACGGTGCGATAGTCAGACGCAGAACCAGCTTTCCTTCGAGGCTTGGATCGATTCGCAATGCGCGATTGTAAAGCGCGAAGATCGCGCCCTTGTTCATGTCGAACACGAGTTCGATTTCTTCGCGGCTGCGAGATGCTTTGCCGCTTGATCCGCTGCGGCGGGCTCCGCCCGCAGACTGGCCGAGGCCGGCAACCGGGCTGGATACCTGGGTCGTTGAACGGTCACCGAGGCCGGTGCCGCCCGTGTTGCGGCTCATATTGGCGGTGTTTATGCCCCGACTTGCTGCACCGACTTTCGATGTGATCATGGCGCGCTCGTTACGTACGGCTACACCGACTGAGGACGTCAAAAGCCGGTTGTCAGCGACTCTCTCGACAACGTCGCTGTCCGCCAACGCCGCCAGATCTTCAGTAAACGGCATGAATGCGGCCTGTGCTTTTTCGCGGGCGATCTTTTTGTAATCAATCGGCTCGGGCTCGGGCTCTTGCTCCACCACCCTCTCCGGCTCCGGCTCCTTGATCGAATCAGGCTGTTCGGGTTCCGGCTCCTGCGGTTTTGGCGGAGGCGGCGGTGGCGGCTTTTCCTGGAGTAAAAGCTTGGCTATGCGCGGCGGGATTTTCTCGATGTCATAGGGATCTGGCGCCATAGTCGGTATCCAGGGCCAAATAACACCGAGGACGAATGTCGCGGTAAATATGATAACGAGCAGGCGTCGGAATCTCCTTTCCTGGTCGGAGCTGCTTGTCCACGGCAGCTCGTACTCTCTGTAAAAAGGCAAGTCCAATCCGTTTCTCCTAACCTGAATCCTTCGTCACCGATCTTTCCTAGCGCGACGCTGTAATTTGTTCCAGCTGATCCGAACTCTTCTGCAGTACCGCCAGAGAAATCCGCCCGTAGTCGGCCATTGTGCAGGTCGCCATGACCTTCTTGAGAAGTCTGTAGGGAATGTCTTTGTCCCCCATGATCGTTACTTCGCGATCGGCGATATCGTCCTGTGATTCTCTTCGCATTACGCGATCGTTCTGTGACAACAAGGCCTGTCTCAGTTGCGGAATATCGTTCCCCTTGAGTTTCAATACGTCCGCGACTTTGGCAACTGGCGATCCCTGTACCAGGATGTCCTCTTCACTGATCAGGATGACGACTGATTCCTTCGCCTTTTCTTCAGCAATCGACTGCGGCAACTGGATATCCTTGGCGTTCGGCAGCGTCTCTACGTCTGAAGAATTGACGAGCAGGAAGAACACCAGGATCGTGAAAATGTCCATGAGGGCCACGAGGTTCAGTGCAACACCCTTCTTGCCGCGTTCGTGGCGCCGCTCCATGCGTTGTGCGCGTACTGATTTATGCATAACTCAGGCGCCTCCATCCGGAAGCGGTGCATCGCCGATGGATATGTCCGGGAACAGGTCCGTTCGAACGATTGTTTTTCGGAGATCGTCGATCGTTACCTTAATGCGTACGCGGTCCATTACCTGCACCAGCGTGTCGTAGGGTATTTCTGCTTCGAGCAAAATTGCCACGTCGGTCTTTTCCGGATATCTCTCCTTTATCTCGGCAAGTTTCTTGCTGAGTGCTGCATAGTCGTAGCCATCTTCGGAGTTGGGATAGATACCCAGGGCACCCAGATTACGGTCACCAATCACGATTCGATTCTTGCGCACGGTGACTTCCAACTGGAAGGTGCGATCCTGCAGATCCGCGGGCTCGGTTGAGGAGCCTGGCAAGTACAATTCGAGTACTGCCAGTCGCGAGAACACCGCTGTTATCAGCAGGAACGGAACCAGAATCACCATCAGATTCATGAAAGCCGTGATATTGAGCTCAGCCGCATCAACGTTGCTACGGCTGCCTCTGTAGCGACGTAACATAGTTTAGCCCCCGGCCGGCTTCAGCTGCCGTTCGGTGATTGCGTTAAGGAACTTGACGCTCGCCATTTCCAGACTATCGACAATCTGGTTGGTTTTTGTCTGCAGAAGCACATGAATCAGAAGCAACGGAATTGCCACCATCAAACCAAACGCAGTCGTATTCATCGCGATGGAAATACTCGCCGACAGCATGTCCGCTTTATCCGCGGGATTGGCGTTAGCCACCGCCGTAAACGCACGAATCAGGCCGATAATTGTGCCGAGCAGCCCGAGGAGCGTTGCAATATTCGCGAGCGTCCCGAGATAGTGCGTTCGCTTCTCAAGTCGTGGCAGTACTTCCATCAGGCTCTCTTCCATGGCCTTCTCGACGTCGTCGCGACGGCGTGCCGACTTCACGCGATATAGACCGTAAGTCAGGATCGAGCCGATCGCTGCTTTCGACCTGCCGGTCACGGCGGCCGCTTCCTGGAAGTTGCCGGCTTTAAGGTACGGCACGATCTTCTTCCACAGCGCGCGGTTACTTGCGCCGGACACGGTCAAATACGTCCAGCGTTCGATGGCGATTGCCAGCCCGAGCGCGAACACGATCAGGATCGGGTACATGAACACCCCGCCCTGTTGAAAAAAACGGACTATGCCGCTTAAAACGTCCATGTGATTACTCCTCTTCTAAATCAAATCATCTTGCGTTTGTCTGATACTTACGCCCACCATCAAGCGTTACTCTTCTTCCTCTCCGTACAGGTCATCGTAATAATCAACCTGGCGAATAAATTCTTCCCGGTCCAGTGGTGCCAGGACTTCATCCAGCAGCGTATTCACCGGTCTTCCCATCAGATCTCCCGGGTCGGACTTTTTCCATGGCACGATGTACAAGACCTTCGGTAGTTCCAGGTTGCCGGTGATCTCGGCCCGCCCAAGTTCCATTTCGTCCATCACGCCACTTGCCCCGGTGGTCCGCCGCCGGACGTCCTGGGCCAGGACTGCCGATGGGACGCCGGGTTCCAGCGCGGCACGCTCTGCCGCCTGTTCTTCAACCATCCGGGCATCGCTGGTCGGCTCCAGGCCTGCGCTTTCTTCCGTATCCGGCTCCTGTGCCACCAACGGCAGACTTGCGAAAGCCAGCAGCAGCAAACAAGCTTTCAAAACGCTGCTCACGCCCGTCACTCCGCTACCTTCGCGGTTCTTTGTTGCGCGTCCAGCCGGCGCCTCAGATCCGCTATCCACTTCACGACCTGCTTGTCCTCACCTTCGATCTCCTGATACTGCTCAAAGTGCTGCAGCGCGGCATCAAGTCGCTGTAAATAGAGTTCATTGAGGACGCCCAGGTTGTAGTGTGCCAAGGCATAGTCCGGGCTGGCTGTGACGGCCTTCAAATAAGCAGCCTCTGCTTCAATAAATTTTCCCTGGCGCCGGAGCAACATTCCGAGCTGGTTCAGGGCCGCGGCATGTTCGGGGTCGATGCTCAGTGCGTCGACGATATGGCCCTCTGCCGCCGTATCATCGCCGGCCCGTGCGCTGATAATGGCGAGGTTCACATGTGCGCCGGGATACCCGGGATATTGCAATAAGAACTCCTTGAAGCGCAGCTCGGCATCTGTAGCGTCTCCCGCGGCCATGACGGCCACCGCCTGTTCGAACAGGGTCAGCGCGTTTGCCGGAGCGCCCCGGAGCCGCTCCGCGGCAGCCTGTTCCTGGGAAGTACCGGTCTGTGCCCGATTCGGACCCGATGCGCAGCCGCTCAGGACGATTGCGCACAGGACCAATGGCGTCAGGTGCCGCATCGATCCGACATTCCTGGGCGTGTTAGAAAAGTGCCGTAACAACATCTTCACTGCGCTCCAGTTTTGCGTATCGGGCTGGCATCAGGCGTGCCATCGCTGCAAAACTTTTCTGCACCCACTCGTCGAATACGCCCTCGGCCGCACGGTCCGTGTTCACCCGAAACAGTTCGATCGCTTTTTCCTCAAATGGATAGGCCTGCTCCTCGAGCAAAATATCGTATTGCTCCAGCGCATCGGCATCCAGGTCGGACGGGCGCTCGGATTCCATCAGATCGCTACCGAACTGCTGATAAACCTCTCCGAGGTGATACGTTGCAGCGGTGGTCACTTCGGCAACACCGTATTCTGCGGCATCGCCGTAGACTTTGAGGACGTCTTCCATAAGCGCTTTCTTGAGCTTCAGGCTGTCGGCAAGGGGCTGCGATATCTTCATCGCGAGGAAACTTCGTCGAACCGGCTCGGCCAGTTCAAGCGATGCTTTGGCGGCCAGGTATTTCGTGCGATCCGAACGCTGCGCGCCTGCAGTAGCATCGATCCGCACGAGATCATTCAGGCGCTCGGTGCGTGCATGCTGGTCTCCGCTGGCCTCGGCGAGCTCTAGCAGACGGTAGCGTGCTTCGATCGATTCGGAGATCGGGTTCGGGTAGCGAGCTATGATTTTTTCAAGGACCATCTGTTCGCGACCGGCGGACGCGCTCTCTTTGTAAAGCTCGGAGGCCCTCCAGAGTGCTTCGCGGCGCACGGCCTCACTGCTGCCGGGTGCCTCGGCAATACGTTCGAATTCGCCTGCGGCCCTGCCCATGCGTCCGGACTCGAGATAAGTAACCGCAAGCTTCTGAGTTATCTCTTCCGTAAATTCGCTGTCAGGATAGTCGCGGCGGAAATCCTCAAGCACTGCCGATGCCCGGTCCCAGGCCTGAAGATTAATGAGTGCTGCCGCCGCATCGTAATCCGCCGTCGAACGGATGCTGGAATCCGGCACGATCTGGCCGACACGCTGGAAGTGCGCGACTGCTGTCTCGAGATCGCCGGCATCCCTGGCGCGCTCACCCTGCTTGTATATAGACGACGCGATGCGGTCTTTGATCTCCCGGTGAGCTTGCGCATCTTCGGTGGGCGTAAGCGGCTGCAAGCGGTAATAGGCAGTCTCCGCCGCGACGAAGTTATCCAGGTCGAATTGCGAATGGGCGATCACGGTCCAGGCAGTTCGGGCCAGCGGCTTCTTGACCGGTGGCTGTTTGGCAACCACCGTCTGAGCAACTGCAATGGCGAGATCGAATTGTTCCTGCCTGAACAGGTCTTCGGCGATGGTCGTCAGGACGGCCCCGGATTCGGGATGTTGGGGATAGGTGTCGGCAAATTTCAGGCCGCTGTCGAGATATTGATGGTGCCACGCAGTCTTCTCAGCACCTTGCAGGGTTTCTTCATGCCGGCGGTATGAAAGAATCGCAGCAAAGGCCGCTTCGCTCGAATGCCCATGCACCGGGTAAGCGTAGGCCGTGCGCTCATATTCGACCGTTGCCCCGAAAAAGTCCTCGCTTTCAAACAGGACTTCGGCCAGCAGGAAGTTGGTGTTGACGCTATCAGACTCCCCGGGGAAGTAGGCCAGGTACTTGCGGTACCAGTTGGCTGCTTCCTGGTAGTCGCTGCGCTTGCCTTGCTTCTGTGCCTCGGCATGATAGTACTGCGCAAGGTCGTTCAGGTTTGCTTTCAGGTGGGCCGCAACGGTCGTGTTCTGTTGCGGCGGATTATGAACCCAGAACGGGCTGTCCATGCCGTAGCGATCGACGTAACGCTTCTTGCCTTCGAGAACGAGCGTCGGGAAGCCGCCCCGCTTGTAAGCCTCGATGACCTCGACCTGCATGAGCGGCGATTTCGGATGATAAGGCTCCCGCTCGGCGAACGCCTCGTATGTCTTGGCGGCATCGACAAAGCGCTCCTTCTCGAGATACAGGTCGCCGAGATTCATATAGATGACGTACCCGTATTCGGGATTGCCGTGCTGGCCCAGGTAATCGCTAATGCTCTCAGCCGCGTCCAGGTACGAAAAGCTGATGCTCAGAACGCGAAACGTGTCTTCGACCAGTTCCCGTTCTGCGCGGCTTAGTGCTTCAAGGCGATCATCGCCATCCTTTAGCTCGATGTTGGCGACTTTTCGATCCAGAAGTTCGAAGAACGGATCCAGGCTTTCATCGTGCAGAGCCAGCTTGAACTTCGACCAGCCGAGTTTGTAAAGCGACTGCTCATAGAAACGCGACGCATCACCGTAATCGACAACCGCCTGATATGCAGCCTCGGCATCGATGTAATTTTTCCTGAGGAAGAGCATTTCACCGCGGCGGAATTGCACTTCGTCGATGTTTGCAGTCTGCGGATAACGATCGACGATCTCGTTCACCACCTTCAGCGCAGCATCGGTCTTGCCGGAAATCTCGTAGGCCCTGGCGAGCTGATAAAGAACCGTGTCGTTCCTGCGATAGTCGGGATAAGCCTCAAGCAACTCGAGAAAAAGCGAGACTGCGCTCTCGAATCGGGTCGTATCGAGCGCCTCGATATTGCTCGCAAGCTGTTGGACCTCGGTTGCTTCGAGCTCGAGGTCGGCGAGCCTTCGCATGGCTTCGGCCCTGAGATCCGGGTCGTCCGAAACCAGATCGAGAAATGCCTGGTAGTTGTCCCGGGCCATTGCGGTGCTGTTGACGATGACCCTGCCGGGACGCACGTCATAGGTCTTGCCCTCAAGGCTTTTTATCGTGTCCCGTTTATTCACGCCGGCATCCGCGGTAGTCGCCAGCAGGCAGGCAGTCAGGAGCAACAACAGGCGGTGGCAGGGCGCGATGTTCATTGCGACACGTCCCCCACGGTCGTTGCCGACAAGTCGTAAATGGCCGCGAGCGCAAAGCGGGCCTGTACGGAGTAGGTGTTGAGACGCTGTTTCTGGGCCCGCAGCTCATCAACCGCAATTGACTGCAGGAATGTTCTTTGGCGGTCCATCGCAGATTCTACGCGCGATTTCAGCGCCTCGATTCGCGGGTTCAGGCCGCCCACCCGGCCACCGAGATCACCGAACATCAAGGGTTCATTACGCATCGCCTCGTCGACGTTGCGCCTTGCGCGCTGCGTCTCGACGAGGGCCTGCCCTGTGTCCCGGAGATCTCTGCGGATTTTCCAAAGGCGCGCTTTGAATTCTTTATCCAGATCCCACCGCAGCACGCCTTTCAATAATTTGATCTTGTCGCGGACTTCCCGGGCTTCGGGAATATCGGCAGCCAGCGCAGGTGTGCGCTCAAGCGCCGTAATCTCGCCCCACAGTTCGAATTCGTGTTCTGTCGCAAGAGCGAGAGAATCCCCGCTTCGCTCGACGCCGTTGAGCCTGGCGTCAAACTCGAGCTTTCGATTTACCATGCCCTCGATATCCGCTCTCGCAAGACTACTTTCGATTCTTGGCAGCCTCTCACTGTATGCGAGCTCGCGCGTGTCGAGCATGTTGCGATAGACGTCGATGTTCTTTTGCCACTCCTCGAGATTGCGGTGCAGGTAAACAAGATCGCGGTAGTTCTTCAGACCTTCCTGAAATGAGTGGGTAGCAAGCAGATGGAACAGGTATCGCGCCTCGGGGCCTGCGGGCAGCTCCTCGAGTTTCCAGTACCAGCCTGTTGTCTCCAGCGGATTCTGAATGAGGAATTCATCGAGCAACGCACCGGTTTCGATATGGTTTATTGTTCGGTCGATCCGATTCATCTCTTCATAAAAAGCCTCGACCGCGTTCAGGTAGTGATCGGCCGATTGATTGATGGCTTCGAGTTTCGCCATGGCATAGGGAATCGCCAGCATGGATTCCTGCACGGCCGAGTCCAGCAGATCGCGGCTGCGGAGCTCCATCCATGGCACGAGTGCCCGGCGGAAGTTATCGATCTCGGCATCGGCCCAGCCCATACCAAGCAGTGCTTTGTTCGAGAAAGGACCGGCCAGGCGAACCCGCTGCAATGGCGGTTTCGCCGCCATCGGCTGGCCGTCCTGCAGAAAGGCGTAGCCAAGGGCCAGATTCGCTTTGTCCCGCAGGGAGCTGAGCTCCTCGTTGTCGGCGTCGAGATTGCCGAGACCATCCAGTATGTGTACGGCCGCATTCACCCGCCCGCTTCGAACCATTGCCACACCCAGATTGAATTTTGCGTAGCTGGCCCACTCAGTGTTGTCCTTCCATCCCTGCAGCAGAGCGATTGCCCGATCGTATTCGCCCTCGTCGATCAGTATTTGCGCCTGCAGCATTTGGCGTTCGGATTCAAGCGCATCCGGCAAGTCGCTTTGGATGTTGTTTAACGCGTGCTGCGATTCGGTGAGATATCCGCGCTGGTGCCAGATCTTCGCCAGGAAAAACCAGGTCCGGTCGCGGATCTCGGGGTCGACGTTATTGGCGAGCAGGCGCTCGAAAATCTCCGCGGCATACAAATGGTGACCGTAAGACAGATAGAGTCCACCGAGAAGAAGCTCGGCTTCGTCACTGTGATTTTCGAGTTGCGATTGCTGCTGCGCAGCCAACAGTCTTACAATTGCCGGGAAATACTTGCCCTGATAGAAGTAGAACAGTACTTCGCCGTAGTGCACATCTTTGACGACGGTGGGTTCAGGGTCGCCGCCCGCAGCGTGACTTTGATGCAGTGGTGTCGCCACTGCAATGAAAGCCCATAGAGTGACTAGTTTGGCGAAGCGATCGATCAACGATCACTCCCATTCCTTGATCACGAATTCGGGTTGTTGCTTTTTGACTCTGTCAGTGATTTCGAGCTCGAGATACTTCGCCCCGATTCCCTTGTTGAAGCTCATCGTTGCGCCGCGGCGGTAATCGCGGACATGCGGCCCCTTGCCGGTGAAGATGGCAATCAACTCATGGTCACCCGTCTTGAGGTTTCCCATGTGGACGCGGTGAACGCCACCGCGCAGCAAGGCACTGACCTCGCGCTCGGTATAGAGGTAATTCGCGACCTGCTTGCCATCGATTTTCAGATTGACGGAATCCAGGTCGAAGTACTCGCCAACGTCCAAAGAGATAAAGAGTGCGACCTGCGAATTGGCCGGGAACAACAGCTCCTCTTCGAGCAGGAATAGGTCGCGGTTGAGATCGAGGACTTCTTTCTTCAGGGACTGGACTTCCTCGTCCAGGCTGCGAAACTGCTGGCGTTCCCTGGCCGCATCCGCTTCATCCGACTGCGACATCGCGAGCGCCGTAGCGGAATTCAGGGGTGGGGCATCCTGGGCATCGGTCGTAGCAGAAACCGCGATCCACATTATGCAGATCGCTGCGATACTGACACGCTCTGATCTTGTCACCATGTTTACTCTCGTAGCAATGAACGAATCTCGTTCAGGTATTTCTGCTCGTATCCCGGCTGGTAGCCGTGATGAACGTGACGCACCGTGCCCTCACGATCGAGCAATATGGTTAAGGGCATGGCCTCTACTTCGTAGAGTTTGCTGACTTTCTTGTCCTCATCGAACAGCACCGGGAAGCTAATGCCGAGTTCATTGACCATCGCCATTGCCCGACGGGAATCGTCGTCGATGTTGATCCCGAGCAAATTGAAGCCGACGCGTTGGTACCGGTCGTAGAGTTCGTCCAGCAACGGCATTTCCTGCCGACACGGTCCGCACCAGGTCGCCCAGAAATTGATCATCACAACGTCGCCCCGGTATTCGCTCAGACGAAGGTTTTCGCCGGTCGCACTCTTCAATACGAAATCGGGGGCCGTCTGCCCGGTAAGACCCGACGAAGCCAGGCTGCTGCCCATAAAGATGGCTAACACTAGCAATATGATTCTTAGTCCCTTCATCATCCCGTCCCTTTTTGTCAGCCACTCATACGCAGCAGCACTTCCTCAGAAAACGCTCACGCGACCGCCCGGGGCCAGGCCCCGCAGGCCGAGAAATCGCTGACCGGCAAATGACACAAAATCACCCGAAAACCGCATAACGGCCGGGTGATGCCGCAGCCCACAAGCGGCGATCGACGCCTCTATTACAGTGATCCATGGTGACAGCCAGACCCCGCCTGGGGCCGTGATGATCGTCACAATTGGCCAGTCCGGTCTGAACATGCTTTGCGTCCCTGAAAAAGCCTTCATTTGCTGACCGGACAGCAAGCCGCAGCAGCCGTCGCCGGCTACGCAAAATCGCTCTTTTTTACGTTGTTGACTGCGGCCAGGATCGGCCAAATTCACAGAAAACGGGGGTGGACCCCACTTGCCCGGAAAATCAGAGGTCCGTCGCCCTTCTCTCCAGTGCTTATGATAAGCCTATGAGATTGAATTTAAAGTGAAAATCCGTCTGTTTTCAGCGACAGAAAGCATCGCGTTCCTGTCACAATCCGGCAGAAATACGGGTCGAATCAGACTATTCGTCGGGCTCAGCTTGGGGCGGCTGTAATCCGTCGGAGTAAAAGAGCCGGCCTTCTGTGTCAATGACGATTCCCTCGTAATCAGGCAGCGTTGCGATCAGTCGCAGGCCACCGTCTACCCCTAAGACAAAGACGGACGTCGACAGTGCGTCAGTTAGCACCGCATCCGGACCGATAATCGTGGCACTGCGAACACCACCGGCCGGCTCGCCGGTCGTCGGCTCAATGATGTGGTGATAGCGCGTGCCGTCTTCCTCGAAATATCGCTCGTAGTCCCCGGACGTGGAGATGGCCTCGTCTTCAAGCGGCATCGTCAGGACGACTTCACCTTCGTTTCTCGGATCCCGGATACCAACCATGAACGGTTGCCCGCGGCGATCGCCGAGCAAACGCGAATCACCGCCCGCCGTCACAATCGCATGATGGATTCCCCGGCTCCGCAGGAGGTTGACCGCTCGCTCGACCGCGTAGCCCTTGGCAATGCCGCCAAGATTGATTCTTACGCCGGGCTCCAGAAATCGAACCGTGCCTTCAAGGCGGTCAACTTCGACCAGGCGGTAATCAATTCGCTCGAGCCCTTCCTGAATGGTTACCGCATCGGGCCGTCGTCGCTCCCTGAAATCGTAATACTGGCCGATGCTCTCGAATGTGATATCGAATGCACCGTGCGTCAGCACCGAGATATCGAGTGAGCGGAGAATCAGGTTGATCAGTTCATCGCCAGCCGCGACCGGCCCATTGGCCGCACCGCGATTGATTTCCGAAATCTCGCTGCCCTCAATGTAGGTGCTCATCAATCCCTCGATGCGTGCAACCTCCGTGAAGATTTCCTCGACTACGCTCATTCCTTCTTCGGCGTTCTCGTGCCACAGGTGCACGCTGACTTCCGTTCCCATCATCACGCGCGTGTCGCCAAGCCATTCCGCGAACGAAGGTCTTGAAAATACTGAGATTGCTACCACAACTGTTGCTAGTGTTACTCTCGCCCAGGGTTTATCCTTGCCGCAACATTTCTTCAACAGGGAGATGAACTGTGACCTCATTCGTAATTTTCCTCGCGATAATTGTCGCGATAATCCTTTATGCAATTGGCATCTACAATAGTCTGGTCAATTTTCGCAATCGCGTCAAAAACGGTTTCGCGCAAATTGACGTGCAATTGACCCGGCGTTACGACCTGATTCCGAATCTCGTCGAAGCCGTCAAAGGCTACATGAAGCATGAACGCGAAACACTCGACGCCGTCATCAGTGCCCGTAATGCTGCCGTATCAAATCTCGAGGCTGCCAAAGCGGACCCGTCCAACGCCGATGCGATAAAGAAACTCGGTGCGGCCGAGGGCCTCCTTGGCGGTGCGCTCGGACGTCTTTTTGCCCTTTCGGAAGCTTATCCTGATCTGAAAGCAAATCAAAACATGATGCAGTTGCAAGAGGAACTGGCAAGTACCGAAAACAAGGTAGCGTTCTCGCGCCAGGCCTTTAACGATGCAGTTCTCTCATACAACAATAAAGCCGAGAATTTCCCCAACAACATCATCGCCGGCACATTCCGCTTCGAACTGGCAAGCTTTCTCGATATCCAGACGGAAGAGAAGCGTGAAGTTCCGGACGTCGCTTTCACCTGAGCAGGCGTCCGCCAGGCAGGTGAATGCTCCTGCAACACCCGCACACTCCCGCCAACCATGGCGGTCGGACAGTTGCTACTGGATAGAACGTGAATTTTTTTGATGCACAAGACCGTGCCCGGCGTTCAACCCGCTGGCTGGTGATCGTCTATGTTATCGCGACCGCTCTGATTGTCGCCGGCGTAACATTAGTCGTCGCCGTCGCGTTCCACATGGTCGGCGAGACCGGGCGCCCTGCCGATCCCTCTATCCTTGTTGCAACTGCAATCCTTGCTACCCTGCTCATCATCGGTGCGACCGTTTATAAAACGGCTCGGCTGTCATCGGGCGGCGGGCGAGTTGCCATCGACATGGGCGGCACCCTGGTCCCCGCAGACGTTCACGACCCGCTTAGGCGACGCTTGAGAAACGTCATCGAGGAAATGGCTATCGCGTCGGGCGTGCCGGTTCCGGAAATCTATGTTCTGGAACAGGAGATGAGCATCAATGCGTTTGCCGCCGGTTTTACACCCGGTGACGCAGCCATTGCGGTGACGCGCGGAACACTGGAAATCCTCGACCGTGACGAATTGCAGGGAGTTATCGCGCACGAGTTCAGTCACATTCTTAACGGTGACATGCGGCTGAACATCCGCATGATGGGCGTGCTGTTCGGCATCATGGTACTTGGCATCATCGGCCGGCTTATATTGCGTAGCGGTTATTACTCCGGGCTGGCGTCCAGCCGGCGGAACAGGAACGCGCCGGTAATCATGATTGTTGGTCTTGGTCTTGCGGTCCTCGGCTGGATCGGTTTGTTCTGTGCAAGACTGGTTAAAGCAGCCGTCTCGAGGCAGCGCGAGTTTCTCGCCGATGCATCCGCTGTACAGTTCACGCGGCAGTCCGAGGGCATCGCGAGTGCCCTCAAAAAGATCGGCGGCTACACCGCACACTCCTACATTCGCTCCACCGATCCCGAAGAAGTCAGTCACATGCTGTTCGCTGGCGGCATCTCGCGACTGACTTCCCTGTTTGCAACGCACCCGCCGTTAATTGAACGCATCCAGGCGCTCGACCCTGGATTCAGTGAAGACGATTACCCGGTTGTGGCTGAACAGATGCGCAGTGGAGCAACCCGGCACGCCTCTGGCGAAGGTCAGGCCAGGGGCCTGGTGGAAGAGCAGGCCGCTGCCGGCACGCGCGCAGAACAGCGCACGCTGCCGGCGTCGATTCCCGATGCGGTCGCGCGCCCGGACCCTCAGCAGCTTGCATTCGCCGGGCAACTGCGGCGGTCGATCCCCTCGGAAATTTACGCTGCTGCCCATTCTCCCGAACAAGCATGGGTCCTGGCACTGGCCCTGGCCCTCGATCTGAATACTCTGCACTCGGAGCGTCAGCTACGATTTGTCGATGAGCAGCTGGGCGTCGAACGCGGCCAGCAGGTGCGCCGCTACTTTGGCCAAATCAGGAAAATCGGGGCCGTGTATCGCCTGCCAATTCTCGAGATCGCATTTCCGGCCCTGAAACGGAGACCGGTGCCGCAACTGGAATACCTGCTCGAACTGGTCAGACGCCTCATCGAACTGGACGGCGAAGTCGATCTTTACGAGTACTGCTTTTTTCGCGTTTTGACCAATAGCCTGGAACAGGCCGAAGATCCGTCAGGCCGCCGCAAACGGCGCCGCAGCACCAAAAAAGCGGTCAGGCAGGCGGCGATCGACCTGCTGCGGACCGTTGCGCGGCACGGTCATTCTTCGGCGGAGGCTCGTGCAAGTGCCTTCCGTGCCGGTGCCGCTGAGTTCGGCCAGTGGGCCAGCGATGCAGAATACGGGGACGAGACCTTGCAGACAGTTACCGTGCTCGACCGCAGCCTGACTGTACTTGCAAGGACGAACTCCGCGGGTCGCAAAAGCCTGCTTCAGGCAGTCGGCAAAACAGTGAGTCACGACGGCAAAATGTCCGTCCCCGAAGCCGAATTGTTGAGAGTGATCTGTGCCAGTCTGGACTGCCCGTTGCCGCCGATTCTGGGCTAGCGGTAGAAATATCCGTAACGAGAGAGTGCCGAAGCGAGGACAGTTTTTTGATCTTGGGACGCATATTCTGGAATTACGTAAAGAGAAAGATCGGAAAATTGAACCGCTTCGGTGCTCTGGCAGTCGGCGTACCTTCGGCCACGCAGACCCCGTGAGCGACACAGATGAAAGTGACCGTGAGTGCAATCGCTAAATCGCGTATTATTACGGCCTATTGAACTCTTGGGTGCTGGCGGATTCTCAGTATTAAGAGCTTCATGACATGTCCTGGGCGCGTTCGAGAGGGCGCAGATTTTCTGGTTTTTGGAATAAAATCATGCATATACGCTTAAGATGCTGCCTGCTTGTTCTGTCTCTGATGGTCGCCGTGCCGGCGGCGGCCAGCAAAGAGGAAACACGAGTCGCAGATGCCACAGATGTTCTCGATCAGCTGCTGCGAATTCCCGAGCAGTCCGTACCACCTGCGTTGCTCGCACGCGCATACGCGGTTGCCGTGATACCGAACGTGGTCAAGGTAGGATTTGCGCTCGGTGCCCGCCGCGGCAAGGGCATCCTGGTCATTCGCCGGGAGGACAATTCCTGGAGCAACCCTGCATTCATCACATTGACTGGCGGTAGCTTTGGCTTCCAGATCGGCGCCCAGTCCACCGACATCATACTGGTCTTCAAGACGCGGGCGGGCGTCGATGGGATCGCCAATGGCAAGTTCACGCTCGGTGCCGATGCATCTATCGCGGCGGGCCCTGTTGGCCGGCACACGGCAATCGCGACTGATATTCAGTTTCAGGCGGAAGTGTTTTCCTATTCACGGAGCAGGGGTATTTTCGCGGGCGTGGCACTGGAAGGCGCGGGTATCACGATGGACAGAATGGCCAACGCTGCGTTTTACGGCTCATCCAGCATCACACCCGAGCAGATTTTTTCAAGTTCCGGTAACGCCGCACCGGCGGTCGCTAATACGTTTGTTCAGGTCTTGACCGCACAAACGCAACGTCTGCCCAAAAAACCCGGCATGGCACCCGGCAGGTCGCCCGGCGTCCCCCCCACCAGCTTGGAAGAAGAGTCCAAATCGTCCGTGCGGACCTACGGTATTCGGGATCCTGACGAATCCGTCGCCGACAGCGGCGAGTTCAACGAGGACTTTTGATCCAGGCTGACGAGCCAGTGACACCTCGTTGAACGAGTTAATCGAACGGGTACAGTCCTGGGCCGAAATTTTCGGCCCGAACATCTATCTGCAGGCAGCAGCGCTCGCGCTGGGTTTTATTCTGCTCGGCAAGATTGCAGACATCGTTTTCAGTAAGACCATTGCGCAATTCGTAGCGAGATCGAAAACGGAATTCGATGATAATCTGGTTGGCCTGCTGCACAGACCGATTTTCGTCACATTTGTCCTGGTTGGTCTGGCGTTAGCGACGCGACGACTGGGGATGTCGGCGACACCCGAGTACATCACGCTCGGCATCCTCAGGACGATCGCGATTTTCATCTGGTTCGGATTCCTTAGCGGCTTTTTTGACCTCATTCTCTCGGCTGTCAGGCGCGGCAGGATGAGCGGCGTGCAGCACACGAGCATGCTGCCTCTGCTTGGCACATTCCTGAAGGTCGTGCTAATCGCGCTCGCGCTCTATTTCGTCTTTCTTGCCTGGAGCATCGACGTGACCGCCTGGGTGGCATCGGCGGGCATTGTCGGTCTGGCCTTGAGTTTCGCCGCGAAAGACACGCTGTCGAATTTATTCGCCGGCGTTGCCATCGCCGCCGACGCCCCTTACAAAACCGGTGATTTCATCGTCCTGGAATCCGGTGAGCGAGGCATGGTCACGAACATCGGTCTGCGTAGTACTCGAATTCTGACGCGCGATGATGTTGAGATTACAGTTCCGAATAACCTTATCGGCAACGGCAAGATCATCAATGAAGCGGGCGGCCCGTCCGCCAGGCATCGCATTCGAATTGCGGTTGGCGTTGCTTACGGCAGCGATATCGATCAGGTTATCGACACACTGGCAACCGTCGCCGATGAACACGACGAAGTCTGCAACTCTCCCGATCCAAAAGTTCGTTTTCGAAGCTTTGGAGATTATAGCCTCGATTTCGAATTGCTTTGCTGGATCAATCAACCCGTAGATCGCGGCCGCATTTTACATGAACTCAATTGCGCCGTGTACAGGGCATTCCAGGGCGCAGGAATCGAAATTCCGTTCCCACAGCGGGATTTGCATGTTCGTACAATGCCAGCACAATGAAATCGATGTTCGCTTTGACAGCTCTTTAGTCGCAGACGTAGAGCTACCTCAGCCCACCTAATCTGATTCCTGGCGACGCCGAAGTTCTTCCCGGATCGATTCGAGATCCTGTTCGCCCTCGCCTGCCGGCTGTGAGCCGTCCGCAGGTGCCTGCTCGACATTGCCGGAACCATCCATTCGCTGCACGTTGCCGGCGTCATCGCCCGTTCCCGCACCAGGTGGCGAGTCTTCGAAAACTCCAAGATATTCGTCTTCTTCTCTCCTGCGCCGCGCCTCAGTAGCACGCCGCCTTGCCTCGGCTGCAGCCTCCTGAGTGCGCCGCAGTGCCTTGCGCTTGCGCGCAGACTGGGCCTCGAGTTCCGCGCGTCGTTCTTCTTGGTCGATTGTGGCAATGCGATTGGCCGCTTCGCGCGCGTTGACACAGTCGACCTCATACTTGGACATGTTGCGATTCTTGCCACAACGGACCATCGTGGCCTCGAGCAATATGCGGTTATCGAGGAACTCCGCGACAGTCCTCGGCGGCGGCTCCTTGGCACAGCCGGCCAGCAGGATCAAACTGCCGCAAATGATGACGAGACGCATTGTAGCCATGGACTTTCAGCCTGCCCTTTAATTTCTGACGCCCAAGCATTACGGGCTGTTAGCCGGATATTACCATCGGCATTCTGCCATAAAAGTAGCTGCAGTTCGCAGTTACCGCAGGCCGGCAGAGCTTCGTTTCAGAAGCCGGGGGTCCGTCCCAATTTCTGCCCTTTTGTTATAGTGGCGCGGCCCCGGGGCCAGGAGACTGTGCGAACGTGTCAGATTCCAACCAGTTTTCGTTACTTGGACAACGTCGCTTTGCGCCATTTTTTGTTACCCAGTTTCTCGGCGCCCTGAATGATAATATTTTTCGAAACGGGCTCGTAATACTCATTACGTTTCAGGGTGTGCGCATTGCCGGTATGGATGCGGGCCAACTCGCGAACGTTGCCGGCGCACTATTTATCCTTCCTTTTTTCCTTTTTTCTGCAACCGCCGGCCAGCTTGCAGACAAATATGAAAAGTCCCGCCTGATGCGAAGTATAAAATTGCTGGAAATCGTACTCATGGTGCTGGCCGCATTTGCCTTTGTAACACAAAGTTACACGGTGCTCCTCGTCGTGCTCTTTCTGATGGGCTGCCAGTCCACTCTATTCGGTCCGGTCAAGTACGCCTACCTGCCGCAGCAACTCGCAACGGACGAGCTTGTTGGTGGAAACGCACTGGTTGAATCCGGCACTTACATGGCGATTATTTTCGGCTTGATAGTCGGTGGCATTTCCGTTGCAGCTGATTATGAAAACCAGAGCATTCTCGCATCATGCCTCGTCGTCACGGCCGTATTTGGTTACCTCGCCAGCCGTCAAATACCGTCAACCAGGCCGGTCGACCCCGACCTGAAAATTAACTGGAACGCCTGGACTGAAACCTGGCACATCGTGGGGTTCGCCAGGGAAGAACGCAGCGTTTTCCTGTCGATTCTCGGCATATCATGGTTCTGGTTCTTTGGTTCAGCGATGACGATCCAGTTGCCCGCGTATACGCTCGGTATTCTCAACGGTAACGAGGCAATAACAACGACCCTCCTGGTCGCATTCGCGGTCGGCGTTGGCGTTGGGTCCCTGCTTTGCGAACGCATGTCAGGCCACCGCATTGAGCTGGGTCTTGTGCCTTTCGGGTCGATCGGCTTAAGTCTGTTCGCAATCGACTTGTTTTTCTCCCAACCCGATGCGCAGGTAGTCGCCGTCAATTCCGTCAGTGAGTTTCTGGCGCGGCCGGGAAGTTGGCGGATCCTGATCGATCTGTCGTTGCTTGGTGCATTCGGTGGGTTTTACAGCGTGCCGCTTTACGCACTGATTCAGGACCGGACCGAGCGACAACACCTGTCCCGGGTAATCGCCGCCAACAACATTATCAACGCGCTTTTTATGGTCGCCGCAGCCATTCTCGCGTTCGGTGTTTTGGCCGCAGGCCTGTCGATCCCACAGTTTTATCTGATTCTGGCAGTACTTAACGCGCTGGTCGCCACTTACATCTTTACCTTGCTGCCAGAATTCCTGATGCGTTTCCTGGTGTGGATTCTTATTAATATGCTCTATCGCGTGCGGCCCACGGGCCTCGAGAACATACCTGACGAAGGCCCGGCAGTGCTCGTGTGCAATCATGTCAGCTTCGTCGATGCGCTTTTGGTTGGTGGTTCGATTCGCCGGCCCGTTCGCTTCGTCATGTACTACAGGATATTCCAGATACCATTACTGAGCTTCATATTCAAAACGGCAAAAGCGATCCCGATCGCCTCGGCGAAAGAAGACGAGACCCTGCTGGCAGAAGCTTTCGATCAGATCGATAAAGAACTCGACGCCGGTCAAATCGTGTGTCTTTTTCCCGAAGGCGGCATATCGACAGACGGTGAGGTTCAGCGTTTCCGTCCCGGAATCGAGAAAATCATCGAGCGTCGCGGCGTACCTGTCATTCCGATCGCGCTGGGTGGTCTTTGGGGCAGCTGGTTCAGCCGGCGAAGTGGCGGCGGGCTTCGCAAGATCCCCGGCCGTCTCTGGGCCAGAGTTAACGTGCGTATCGGTGAAGCGGTACGATCCGAAGACGTTACCGCAGCAAGCCTGGAATTGCTCGTGCGCACGTTACGCGGGGATGACCGTTAGTACTCCGTCAAGGTGATATTGATGGAGTACTGTGATCCACCGATTCCAGGCCCAGTTTTCTGCGCCATTCGGCGAGCAGCTTGTCTTTGTTGCCGAAGAGCGCGGGTCCCGCTGTATGACTGAAACGCAGCTCGGCCACTTCGGGAAATCCTGCTTCCCGCGTTAGTAACATGACTCGATCTCCGAACGGGTCGCCGACCTCGGCGACCATCCGTTGATCGAACACCATCTTCGAACCAGCCAGGGCTTTTGGCGCCCGAATCGCATCCAGCCATATCAGTCCACCAGGTGATACGCTCGCCCGGTGAATCCATCGCACTGTGCGGAACAAAGCGCGCGATTCGCTCGGACTGAAAATAATATCGGTAACAACGTCAGGCAAACGTAATGTCGCCGTGCCGATTCTGCCGTTCTCGATGTTAAGCACTTGCGTTACATGCTGTGAGTCGACGATCAGCAGTTGCCGCTTGTTCGGTGATATGGCGAGTTTGCGGATCGCCGATAATCCCTGCCAGACGTTTCTGAGATGCCAGCTGCCGGTTCTGTCGCTTGCGAGGCTGCGTAATGTTCCGCTCTCACCACCGACATAAAGCCGGTCGTCGACTGCGAACACAAGCCCGGCATGCGGTTCACCAAGCTCGATATCCGCGAGTACCAGGCCCGTATCTGTGTTGATTACCCAAAGCCGATGTCCAGCAAGTACGGCGAGGCGGCTGGCCGTCGGAGAGAAAGTGATCTGGCTAATCGCACTTGCCGATGTGCGCACGTGGAAAGGACGAGGCAGCCCGCTGTTCGTGTCCCAGACACGAATCGAGCCGTCAAATCCGGCGCTGGCAACAAGTGCCCCGTCCTGGCTGAACGCCAGCCCGATTACAGCGCCCCGGTGCCCCAGAAAACTCAATTCATCACTCGCTGCGGCCAGCTCCTCCACATTGGCATCCACTTGCAGAATGTGCACGTGACCCCCGCTGTCGCCGATTGCCAGATGGCTGCCGCCGGGGGAAATCGCGGTCACGGAATCGCCCGACTCACGCCACAGCCGGTGGCCTGCAGCAGTATCAGCAGCCAGGCCATCAGCCGCGGCCGGCGCCGCGGGCGCCGCCCAGAACCCGACGCTGCCGCTACTGTCCCCGGTGACGATGAGCTGTTCGTCACCACTGAACACAAGCATGTTGATCGTCCCCTGCGGCTTGCCGGATCCGAGCGGCGAGCCGGACATTGCGCCGTCGTTGCTTCTGTAGACCTGGAATCCCTGCCGTGCGCTTCCCGCCAGGACTTTTGAGCCAGAGCGTGAAAATGACATCTGCCAGTTTTCGGTCCCACGCTCGAAAATCAGTGGTTCGTCGGGCTGGTCAATACGCCACAGGGAGATGCCCTGATCACCGTGAACCACACCGAGGACCTCGCCGTTGGCAGCCAGTGTGATTGCGCTGGGCTGGGCCCAGAAATCCAGTTGCGACACAAGGCTGCCATCGCCGAAATTCCAGACTCTGACTGCGCGATCGTAATCCGCAATTGCGAGACGACTACCACTTGCATCTATCGCGACCAGTGCCGGCGCCCCGGCGACGCTAAGCCGGGATTTCACGTCGCCTGATTCCAGCGACCAGAGCTCGAATTCGGTATCGGTATCGCCGCGACGCCGGACCAACAGAAATTCGCCGTTTTCACTGACAAGTGCTTCCGCACTCGCGGCACCAATTGCCAGCTTGACATGCAGTTTGCCGTCAGCAGTGTTCCAGAGATTCACCGTATCCTGCGTAACGGTCAAAAGATACCGGGCATTCGCACTGAGTCCGAGCACGCGTTCATTCGCAGGCACCGCTATTGTTCGGGCAGGCTGTGCGAATGCGAGGTCCCATAGTCGGGCGCTGTCACTTTGCATCGCGCGCGCAATCGCATATCGGCCATCAGGACTGAACCACAAGTCGTTTGATTCACGCGCGACGGGCTCGGGAATATCCAGGCCACGTTCGAAGTTCTCGACGACGACCTGGGAATTGAGGCTCAGGTTCCAGGCAATGAGATGACCCATTGCACCCGTGTTTTCATCGCGGACGCTTAAACTCCAGGTCCCATTCAGGGCTTCACCGATCAGCGCCGACAGATCTGCACGTCTGAACCTGATGACGTCGTTGGCGGCGGACTGTGCCTGCGTAAAAGTGAGTTCCACCGTTCGCCCCGACGGTGCGATTAGTTTCACCCGCAGATCGTCAAGCCGGGAATGACTGACATTGATGGTCAGGCCGATGCGATCGACCCGGCCGTCACGATCGACGACAACGCGGCGAACAAGGGGCGTCACCTCGAGTGCCGACATGGTCCAGGGTTCACGCGGTGTTAGCCTGTTGTTTGCCAGCGACCACTGCGAAATCTGTGGCCCGTTAGCATAGGTCAGCAGCAATTGATCAGGACTGAACACAACGTGGTCCGATGCCTGCCCGGTATGCCTGGCAATCAGCTGTGCGTAATCATCGCCGACGAGATTGGCGGCCCGGCGTCGGCGCACGGGTGTCGATATGATCAGGGCTTCCAGGGCAGCAAGCAGTGCTTCGTCGCGATTTTCATTCCTGAGCGCCCTGGCGGCCTGCCCGTCCCAGAACCCGGCAACAAGATTGTCCGCGAAATCATCTGCGTTCGGCAGGCGCCGCGCCAGTTGGTCGATTTCCATCATTGCGGCGCGGTCTTCTGCACGTCTCGCCCTGGCCTGCAGGAATATTCGAAAAAGGCGATCGGCTGAATCGGCATGTCCTGGAAACGAATGCAGATTCTTGTACGCGACTGCCGCGGTCTCGATTGCCTCTGTCGGCGAGGACATCACACGTACATATGGCCGCGGCAGGATTTGTGTGTACCAAAATGGAACGGCGACAAAAGTCAAAATAATCCCGATGGCGATCGCCGGGCCACGCCAGTGCAGTGGGAGATTTTCATTCGCCCAGCGCGCGGTGAATACTGACTCGTAAAGCCGGTTCCGAACCTTGAGCATGCCGTCATCAGCGGTATCGATCAGACCGATGGCCATAAGCCGTCGCTGCAGAGACGACTCCAGGTCGATTTCCGTTGCGACGCCCTTGCGTATTTGGCCAAAGAGATTTAATAGCGCCTCACCGTGCTTTTTGTCTCCGCTGACCTTCCGGTGTATTTGACTCATGTGCGGTTCGCTGTGGATAGCGGCACGGCCGGCAAGTTGCTGCATGGCAATGCGATCGACATGCTCTTCGATATTTCCGGATATGCGCTCGCGCGCTACAGAGCGGGCGAGTTTCTGACTCAGATATGGCTGCCCGCTCGTCCAGTAAAATATTCTGTCCAGTGCGGCTTTGGCGTCCGCCATCGACAGGTTCAACTCGTTTGCAAACAGATCGAGATCAGCCCGCGTAAAGTCGGTCAGCTCAATTGGATGTGTAATCGTGAACGGCGAGAGATTCGCGTCTTTTACGAGGCTCGTCGGATCGCATTCACCTATCAATACGAAACTGAGCCGCGAGAAGTCGGGCTCGGTAATCCGGGCGTTGTGCGCCGCGCGAATACTGGCTAACAGCTGCCCTGCGAACGGAAGCTCGGCAATACATTGCACTTCGTCGATAAATACGACAATGCGTTCGGAGATGTTTTGCAGGATAACCTCGACATAAAACTCGACGAGACGTTGCCGATTGCTCAGAAAGGATTTGTCCTGCCACCAGGCCTGCAGGTCGGTCTTCAGCCGTAGCTGTCGCAACAAGCGGTAGGCGATGCTGTAATACCAGCGGCCCGCGTCGCTGCCACCGTCACGCTCGCTTATTTGCGCGAGATCGATAATCGCGACTTTGAATCCGTTGTTTTGTAGCCTCGCGGACGTCGCAGCAACAAGACTGGACTTTCCCGTACGATCTGGCGCGATGACATGCGCGTAGGCCCCGGAAACAAGGGTCTCGAAAAGTGTCTCGTCGGCCGGTCGTCGGACATAGCCGGGCCTTACGGCATGCAACGGCACACCGACGCTGAAAAATTCACCGCCGTCGTCGGCCGATCCTGTTGAATATTGCTCTGACTTCTCTGACATCGCTTAAGCTGCAGTGCGCGCGAGCTGATAAGGTATTCTCTGCAATTTACGCCAACATCGCCACCAAATGATGCACACACCGGACCCATGAGATTGGCCGCTTTCGACTTCAAGTCGTTGAAAAAGGACATTTTTGGCGAGGTATCTTTACGAAATGACGAGGCTGGCCTACGCGTGGTTCGTGACGCGAGCAGGGCTCGTCCCTGGGCCAGATGGCTTGCGCGCCGGCTATTGGCGCGCGAGGCGCGCGCCCTCGCTACAACGAATGGCATTGCCGGCATACCTGAACTCTTGTGCGTCGAAGCGGATACACTGCAGCGGAGCTGGATTGCCGGCGAACCCATGCAAGAAAGCCGGCCCACCGACATCGGCTACTTTCGGGCGGCGGCAAAGCTTCTGCGGCAACTGCACCGACAGGACGTTGTACACAACGATCTCGCAAAAGAGCCAAACTGGCTGGTCATGGAAAATGGTCAGCCCGGAATCATCGATTTTCAGCTGGCCTGGTACTCCCCGAAGCGCGGACGCCTCTTTCGGCTGCTGGCGCGGGAGGACCTGCGACACTTGCTAAAACACAAGCGGACGTACTGCCCGGAACACCTGACCGCGCGTGAGCATGCGATCCTCGCCAGGCCCACCGTGCCGTCACGAATCTGGATGCGGGGCGGGAAGCCCGTGTACCTTTTCATAACGCGGAGAATTCTGGGCTGGGCAGACCGGGAGGGCGCGAGCGACAGAACAGGTTATTAGAATAGCTGCTGCTTGTTTCGGTATACTCCGGGCCGGCCACACAGAGAGGGTAGCAGTGGATTTTTGTCATAAACACAATCTTGTCAATCCGGAAACGGCTGGCGCCGAAAGGCGTTTCGGCATTCGCGTAACACTGCCGCCGGCGGATATGCTTGCAAAACTGGTGGGAGATGACTGGGAACTACTCCACTGGTATGCAACTGAGGCGGAACGAGACACAGCATTCGAGCAGATGGCAAAAAGACACGGTTATAACCGGGGCACCGATAATCCCACCCAGGTACTTGAAAGAATCGGGCGGTAAGATTCGCGAGACTAATGAAAATATCGCCCGTCAGGACGGGCTCCTACGATACGTTGTTGATTCTGCTGTCCTTGTTTGAGCCCGTCCTGACGGGCGATTCCTTTAACGCCTACCGCGTTTATCTTGGCGGTGCGCCGAGAAACAGATAAAAACTGGAATTGCCTCCCTCGCCGATGCCCGCACCAATGAACAAGGGACCCAGGTAGGTATCGATACCCGCGAACAGGCTGCCGTTGATGAGCAACGAATCGAAGCTGATGTCGGAGCGACTTTGCCACGCGTTGCCGGCCTCGATCGAGGCTCCGAAGTACAGGGGCATTTCCAGCAGACTGCCGGTGTCTCCCGATCGCCGGTAATAGACGAGTCGTGCGACCCCTGCATGCGGCCCACTGATTGCTCCCCGCTCGAAACCCGATAATCTG
>JAPUKV010000119.1 GCA_027295475.1 Pseudomonadota bacterium | reverse complement strand
AAGTCGCTTCAACGATTGTGTCACCGGGTTTGAGAACACCCCGTTTCTCGGCATCGTTGACAATGGCAAACGCCAGCCGATCCTTCACCGACGACAGCGGATTAAACGACTCGACCTTGACGTACATCTCGATGCCGTCAGGTGCGATCCGATTGAGACGAACGATCGGCGTATCGCCAATGGTGTCGAGAATGCTGTCGTAAATCATGTTCTGTCCCTCATGTAATGGAGCGTTGACTGGTGACGTTATGCCGGCTGCAACACAGGTAGTTTTCTGCCTGTTTTGTGCAACATTATAGTGACGCCGGGGCGTGCGAAAGAGCCATTTTGCGAACTTTTTTTAGGTGCCGCCCGGTCAAATGGTTTCGATTGTTATAGTCAAACGTTACATCGATGCCCCATATAACGTTTGGCTATAAGAATCGAAACCATTTGACCGGGCGGCACATAAACAAAGGTCGCAAAATGGCTCTTTCGCACGCCCCGGCCTCACTATAATGTTGCACAAAACAGGCAGAAAACTACCTGTGTTGCAGCCGGCATAACGTCACCAGCCAACGCTCCATTACATGAGGGACAGAACATGATTTACGACAGCATTCTCGACACCATTGGCGATACGCCGATCATTCGTCTCAATCGGATCGCACCTGACGGCATCGAGATGTTCGTCAAGGTCGAGTCGTTTAATCCGCTGGCGTCGGTGAAGGACCGGCTGGCCTTTGCCATCGTCAGCGATGCTGAGAAACGGGGTGTTCTCAAACCTGGTGACACGATCGTCGAAGCGACTTCGGGCAATACCGGAATCGCCCTGGCGATGGTCTGTGCCGCCAAGGGCTATGGATTCGTGGCGACAATGGCCGAATCCTTTTCGGTGGAACGGCGCAAGATCATGCGAGCCCTGGGCGCCAAGGTCATTTTGACGCCGGCCGCCGAACGGGGCACCGGTATGGTCCGCAGGGCCGAAGAACTGGCCAAGGAGCACGGCTGGTTCCTGGCGCGCCAGTTCGAAAATCCGGCGAATCCCGAATATCACCGCCACACGACCGGTCCGGAAATCCTGCGTGATTTCGCAGGCAGGCGGCTCGATTATTGGGTGACCGGCTATGGCACCGGTGGCACGATGACGGGGGCCGGCGAGGTCATCAAGGTGGCGCGACCCGAGGTCACGATCGTCGCAACCGAGCCCGCCGGCGCGGCACTGCTCGCTGGCGATGAATGGAATCCGCACAAGATCCAGGGCTGGACGCCTGATTTTATTCCCGATGTGCTGAATCGCGAGATTTTTGACGTTCTCATCCCGGTGACGGATGAGCGAGCTATCGAGTTATCCAAGCGCCTGGCTGCTGAGGAAGGGTTGTTTGTGGGCATTTCTTCAGGGGCGACTCTGGCGGCTGCATTTGAGGCTGCTGAAACAGCGGAGAAAGGTTCCGTCATGCTGGCGATGCTGCCGGACACCGGGGAACGATATCTAAGCACGCCGCTGTTCGAAGGCGTCAATGAGGGATCTGACGACGAGTGGCTGGAGTCGCTGGCGTCCTGAAAATCTGATGTTTTGTTTGACGGTACCTCCATATACCTGTCGTGGCCGCGGAATTTGACGCCGCGGCCGCTGCCTGTGGTGGTCCCACGACGCGCATGCGATGGCTGCAAAATTCAAGCGGTTCGAAGCGCAAATCGCTGAAAAATAGCAAAAAATGCTACCACTTGGTAAATAGCTGAGACTTGAGTCACAGCTAATTTTCGCGCTGCGTGGCATGGTTCTGTTTGATTCTCGGGGCCGCAATCCAGGCGGCCATGAATTGAGGTAACGCTCACTCATGTCCGCGGACGTACACAGTTTCATAACACGAAAAAACATCGGTGCAGCCAAAGGACTGTTGCAGTCCCTGGTACCTCGCGCACAGAGCTTCTGTTTTTATGATCTCGCCAAGTCCTGCGTCTGGAGCAGCGATGGGGCGGACGACAATGAAATTAGCAATTTCGTAGCGGAATTAGGGAACGACACAATGTCGGGCACCGATCCGCAATCGAAGATATTGCGTCGTACGTTGACGTCGGGACGAACCTTGCTGATCTTGCCGGTGTCCGGCGGCAAGGGTGAGACTCTTGGCATTCTCATCACCGTTTTCTCGATAAATGCTGGCAAGTCATCCTCATTCAATCCGAGTGTTTTGCAGAGTATTTTGATGCCCGCAATCCAGGTAATCGGAGAAACGTTTCGTCTTCATCAGGACCTGAAAAATGCAGAGCAGCAGGCCATGGTTTCCGGCAAAGAGCTTGCGCTTGTTTACGAGGTCGACGAGAAGATTCATGGCGCGTCACGCAGCCATGCGGGTCTCGCGCAGCTAGTCGGAAAAAGCGGACGCTTTCTGAATATTGCGTACAGCGTTCTTCTTCTGCCAACGAAGCGAATCCGGATCAGTGCCACGCATTCGAGCTGGAAGAATGTCAATCGAAAGGCGCTCGACAAATACCTGATGGAATCATTGATCCACAAACTTGAAGGGCGACGGGCACCGATCATTTATGAGATTCCTGAAGTGGAGGGATTGGACCACCCGTCAGAAAAGGGCTATCAGGCGATGTTGTGTCCGCTGCTCGACCAGGCCGGCAACATTGAAGGGATGCTGGTACAACTGGGCAGGGTCAACAACCAGCCTTTTGATGAATCGCACCTGCGTTTCATGACACACATCGTACGCAAGGTCGAATATGTCATTGAACAATCCTTCGATTCGATGACCGGCCTGATGAATCGCGCGGGTTTCGAGGCGCAGTTGCACGAATCAGCAAAAGCCCTGGTGGACGCAGAGGATTCTCACCAGATCATATATTTCGACCTCGATAATTTCCAGCTGGTCAACGATACCTTCGGTCGTCAGGCGGGCGACGAAGTCATCATTCGATTTGCACAACTGATCGGAGATGTCCTGCCAAAAAACGCAGTCGCGACCAGGTTGACTGGCGATGATTTCGTCATCCTGCTGACGCACAGCAACCTCGAACAGGCCATGGAGCTCGTCGATGTCATTCGCAAGAATGGCGATAAACTCAGATACCTGCAGGGCGACAAGACGCTGCAGGTTACGGTCAGTGCCGGTGTCGCAGAGTTTTCTCAAAAGACTGCAGAAGGCAAAGCCCTGACCGCCGCGAGACTTGCCTGCGATTCTGCCAAAGACCATGGCAGGGATCGGGTCGAGGTATACGATCAGGACGATCAAAGTATCATTCGCCGCTATGACGATATGCATCTCGTATCGCAAATTCAGCAGACGCTCGATTCTGATGGATTCAGAATGCACGCACAGCCAATCGTCTCATTAACCAAAAAAGATGCGATCTGCCGTTTCGAAATTCTGTTGCGCATGCATGACGGTCAGGGCAATCAAATTTCCTCCGATGCGTTTTTCTCGGCAGCGGAGCGCTATCAATTAATGCCGCAGATCGACCGATGGGTGGTATCCCATACGCTGGCCCGCCTGTCCGAGCATCTGGATTACCTGAAAAAGAATCGTGCAATATTTGCCATCAATTTATCCGGCCAGTCACTCGGCGATGACGCGATCCTGAACTTCATCGAAGAAGAATTCGCTTCGAGCGGCGTGCCGTGCGAGTTCATTTGCTTCGAGCTAACCGAATCTGCGGCAGTGTCGAATCTCGAGAAGGCGCAGGCGTTCATAAACACGCTGAGAAAGCGAGGTTGCAAGTTCTCCCTTGATGACTTCGGCGCCGGATTGAGTTCATTCGCGTATCTCAAGAGCTTCAAGGTCGACACGTTGAAGATCGATGGCAGCTTCATACGGGACATCACCGAAAACCGAATCTCCGAATCGATGGTTGCGGCGATCACCGAGGTCGCAAGGATAATGGATCTGGAGACGGTTGCTGAATACGTGGAAAGCGATGCAATCAAAGACCTGATCACCAAGATTGGCGTCGACTATGCGCAGGGTTATGGGGTTGGTAAACCAGTGCCGCTTGAAGAAGTCCTGGCAAATTTGACCGACCAGGCGCAAATGTCAGCAGCGTCTTAGAATATACCTGCTTCAAGTCCCGCGGCCATTACCATGCCGAGTTCTTCGCACTCGTCCAGGCGGTTTTCGTCAAATGTACCTGCGATCAGGATCGGATCCTGCACTTCTTTTATTGCGAGTCCCGTAACGATCCGGCTGATACTGGAAATAGCTGCGGATCCGTCGTTGCCGGCACGAACGAACAGCGAATACGGCCTGCCTCCGATCTGCTCCAGGCACGGGTAATAAATGCGATCAAAAAAATATTTCAATGCCCCGCTCATGTACCCGAAATTCTCAGGCGTGCCAAAGATGTAACCGTCCGCCCACAAGACATCATCCGGGGATGCGTCGAGCGCATCCCGAACCCGAACTTCCACGTTTTCGATATCAGAATGATTTGCGCCGCGGATCACTGCCTCCGCCATGCGGCTGGTTGTGCCCGATTGCGAGTGATAGACGATCAGAAGATGTTTCGGTTGTGGCATGCGTAAGTTTCTTGAGGCCTGGTAGTACTAATAGTACAGCGTAATTGCAGCAATCCGGCCCGGGGCCCCGCGCCGCAGAAAGCAGTCTTAACGGATATTTCTATCGCGCAGACCTCGTCGCCTTATTTAGAGGTACTCTTGCACGGATGACTGCGACCGAAAAAAAAATGGCGATGCTAAAGACGATCGCGGAAATGCCTGCAGAATTACAAGCGGTGGTCTCGTCGTGGACAGATCGCCTGCACGAACATAGCGCGGACCTGCCAAGCGAGGAACATGATCTACAAGTTCTGCTGCATCTTGTCGCCACAAGTGATTTCGCCGCCAGGGTTCTGTTACGGGAATGGGCGTGGTTCCAAGCGGCACTGACCAGCGGTGAATTGTCCGGGCTGCCGCAGGAGATGGCTCTGCGGCAGTTTATCGATGACCTCAATTTCGCCGGCGCCGATGCCGTCGCCATCAAGTCGCGTCTGCGCCGGTTTCGCAATCGGCGGTTGCTTCACATCCTGTGGCGCACTATTGAAGGATCCGGAAATCTGCAAGAGTCGCTGGCGTCGTTGTCGAGTCTGGCGGATGGATTGATCGAAGGCGCCGTTGCCTGTTCCGACCACCTGCTTTCCCCACGGTTTGGACAGGCGAGGAATGCAGATGGCCAGGAGATTCCACTTGTCGTGCTCGCCATGGGCAAACTGGGCGGCCGCGAGCTCAATTTCTCCTCAGACATCGATCTCATTTTTCTGTACCGGGAAGAGGGCGAGACCGATGGTCCCCGGACCTTAAGCGCACACGAATACTTCACTCGCCGCACCCGCCAAATCGTAGCGCTACTTGACGAGGTTACGGCAGATGGTTTCGTTTATCGGGTTGACACCCGGCTCCGACCTTTCGGGGAGAGTGGACCGCCAGTCACCAGTTTTGCGTCCCTGGAGTCTTACCTGTTGCAACACGGTCGTGGCTGGGAGCGTTATGCCTACATAAAGGCAAGGGTGGTCAGCCCATCCAGCGATCAGGCAACTGTCCGTGAATTGATGGGCGACATCATCGAACCTTTCGTGTATCGGCGCTACCTCGACTACGGAGTGTTCGAATCGCTACGTGATATGAAAGCACTGATCTCGGACGAGGTTCAGAAACGTGAGCTCTCATCAAATATTAAGCTCGGTCCGGGCGGGATTCGCGAGATCGAATTCATCGCGCAGTCGCTGCAACTCGTTCGCGGCGGCAGTGACCAGGCTTTGCGAAATCCCGAATTGCAGAAGGTGTTGCCGTCGCTTGCCAACGGCAAGGGACTATCGTCGTCGACGGTTCGCGGATTGCTTGATGCCTACACGTTTCTGCGCAAGCTGGAGAATGCGCTGCAAGCCATACACGATCGCCAAACGCATGACGTACCGCAGGATGCCGTCGATCAGTTGCGTCTGGTGCTGGCGCTGAACTACAGCTCCTGGCAAGCACTACTGGACGATCTCGACACGCAACGGAAGGAGGTCAGCAAGCACTTTGATGACTTGCTATTCAGTGCCGACGATAAGCCTGCGCAGCCGGACCTTGCCCGGGCACTAACAACATTGTGGGAAACCGGCGCATCGGCACAACAATGGCGAGACGTTTTGCAGGAGGATGAATATCGGGAAGCGGATCTCCTGGCCGTGACAATTGCCCGGTTCGCGACAGCGTCTGTGCATCGCCAGATCGATGCAACGGCACAGCGGCGGCTCGGCCGCTTCATGCCGTTGCTGTTGCTGCAATTGCAGCACCGGAAGATTCCCAATCTCATCCTTGAGCGAATCCTGAAGCTGCTGAGCCAGATATTGAGGCGTAGTGCTTACGTTTCCCTGCTCATTGAGAATCCTGCCGTTCTTGGACGCCTCGTCAGCCTGTGCGAAAAAAGTGCCTACCTGGCGCAGGAGATTGCCCGATTTCCATTATTGCTCGACGAATTGCTGGACCCCAGGCTGCACTCGGCAACCATCACCGCAGCGAATATGCGAGAGGACCTCGAGCAGCGCGCGAACAGCATTGCAGCCACTGACAGTGAGCGTCAGATGGAAGTCCTCGGCCAGTTTCAGCGCGCCAACCTGTTTCGTATTGCAGTTGCCGATCACAGCGGGAACCTGCCAATAATGAAAGTCAGCGACTGCCTGACAGAGCTTGCTGAAATCGTTCTGAAGCGTGCGCTGGATATCGCCTGGGCGGATCTTGTGAAAAAGCACGGTGTACCGACATTTTCTACGGCGCATGGCGAACGCAGGGCCGGTTTCGGCGTTATTGCCTACGGCAAACTGGGTGGCATGGAGCTGTCTTATCGGTCAGACCTGGATCTCGTATTTCTGCACGACTCAAGTGGTCCGAAGCAGGATACCGACGGTGACAATCCCCTCGACAACAGCATGTTTTTTGGCCGCCTTGTCAGACGCCTTACCCATTTTTTGACGGTCCAGACAGCATCGGGGGCCTTGTACGAGGTCGATACACGGCTGCGGCCAAGCGGTCGCTCCGGCTTGATGGTGAGTACTGTCGAGGGTTTCGAGCGCTACCAGGAAGAAAATGCCTGGACCTGGGAACATCAGGCCCTATTGCGCAGCCGGCCGGTCGCCGGCAGCGCGATTATTGCGCGCGAGTTCGAGCGGATACGCTCCGAGACGCTCCGGCACAGGGTCCATCGAGAGAAACTTCTCGAGGACGTCAAATCGATGCGCGCCAAAATGCGCAAACAGCTCGACAAGAGCACGGCGGATCAGTTCGACCTCAAACAGGGCGCCGGCGGCATCGGTGACATAGAGTTCCTGGTGCAGTACCTGGTGTTGAAGCATGCCAGCGAACATCCTGCGGTCATTCACTATCCGGACAATATCCGGCAGCTGGGTACGTTGGCCGCGGCCGGATGCTTGTCAGAATCCGTGGTCTTGCGGCTGCAGGATATCTACAAGACTTATCGCTTGCGCCTGCATCGCCTCGCCCTGGATGAACAGCCACCGCTCGTTGCCAACGACGCGTTTCCGGAGGAGCGCGAATTTGTGGGTCAGGTTTGGGAGCGTGAGCTTCAATAGCTTTATTTTTGCGGGACGGAGTACTAACAGGCCGCTTACCTTATAATCCCGCCAAATCCACGTTGAGAACGGTGCCAAAATTGGCAGAACGAGCAGGAACGGTTGATCAGAATCTGATTGCGGCAAACGCGCAGCACCGTTATGGGGTGCGGCGCGATGATATACCGCTGTCCTGCCCGATGCCGGGCATGTACCTGTGGAACTCCCACCCCAGGGTGTATTTGCCGATCGAGGAAACCGGTGAGGCAAAGTGCCCGTATTGCGGCGCCCAGTATGTCCTCGAA
>JAPUKV010000118.1 GCA_027295475.1 Pseudomonadota bacterium | reverse complement strand
CGGATGAGTCGCACTGGCTGGGCAGCCGGTGGTCTTGGAGATGCGCACGGTAACGATATCCTCGGGCATTTCCATTTGCTCCGAGGGAACCCCTCGCAATGCGATTCGCATAAATTCTATCCAAATCGGCAGGGCGGTTCTCGAACCCTCCTCGCGCGGTCCGAGCGGCAGATCGTCATCGTAGCCGACCCAGACCACGCCGACGGTCTTCGAATTAAACCCTGCAAACCAGGCATCGCGGCGATCATTCGAAGTGCCGGTCTTGCCGGACAAATCACTGCGTCCGAGTACCCGGGCACGTATGCCGGTGCCGCGACGAATCACATCGCGCATCGCATCCTGAATCAGAAACGCATTCTGCGGACTGATGATTCTTTCCGCCTTTTTGACCTCGGCGAATAATTCGGGGGCAAGCGTGGCATCCGGTTGATAGGACTCACCCATTTCCGCCATCTGCTCGAGCGAAAAAGTACGCTCGAGTTCTTCGAGGAAGCGGGCATCCTCTGCGGAGATTGCCTGATCGGTGTCGTCCACAACGCCGTCAACCGACGGCGTCACCGGGTACCGGGGTTCCGGCATGAAAACGCCGGGAATTTCTTCTGCGGGCTCGCACTCCGGGCAAACGACAGACGGTTCCGCGCGATACAGGGTTTCCTGATCCGGCCCAATGATCGATTCGATGACATACGGTTTAACCGCGTAACCGCCATTCGCAAACGTCGCATAAGCCTGCGCCATGTCCAGTGGCGATGCAGCACCACCGCCAAGCGCGAGCGAGCCGTTTCGAATCAGTGCGCTATCGTTGAAGCCGAAAGGCTTTAAGTGACGAACGGCGTTGCCGACGCCCGTGTTGTAAAGCAATAGTCGAACCGATGCGAGATTCATTGATCGGACCAATGCCTCACGGACCCGCTGCGGCCCGTAAAACTTGCCACTGTAATTAATCGGCCGCCAATCTGCTTCAAGCTCTGATGACCTTATAACTACCGGTGAATCATCAATGATCGTGGCGAGCGTGTTATCTGACTCGAGCGCCGCCGAGTAGATGAATGGTTTGAACGCTGAACCAGGCTGCCTTGCTGATTGCGTTGCCCGATTGAACTTGCTGAGAGAAAAATCGAAACCACCCGTGAGGCTGGTTATCGCTCCATCCTGGGGATCAATGGATACCAGCCCCGACTGCGCGGCTGGTATCTGAGCGAGCGCCCATCCGCCGATCGTTATCGGCATCAAGTAAATAATATCTCCGGGCGCCACAACCTCCGCCACCGACTCCGGCGCCGGGCCGGTCGTTGCACGGTCAATAAATGGCCGCGCCCAGGACATGCCATGCCATTCCAGCCTTGTGGTGGTTCCATCCTGCATTACGATGGTTGCACTATTGTCTTCGTTCAACGCGGTGACCAACGCAACCGACAGTCCGCCAGGATTGCCGTAATCCTGCAAAGCTCGCTTCACCACATCCGGCCAGTCTGCGTACGGGCCTTCAAGGACCTCCGGTTCGAGTTCCACATTGGCGATGGGCCCACGATAGCCACGGCGTCGTGTGAATTCGAGCAGTCCGTTGCGCACCGCGTAGTTCGCGCCACGTTGCAGCGTCGAATCCAGCGTCGTCACCACCTCGAAGCCGGCGGCGTAAGTCGCCTCGCCGTAACGCGCCAGCATTTCCCGGCGAACCATCTCCGCGACATAAGGTGCCGACAGTTCGTTCGCCGTGCCATGCAACTTTGACTCCACCGGATAAGCCATGGCTTGTTCCAGCTCATCGTCGTCGATGTAGTCGAGTTCATGCATACGGTTCAGGACATAGCTGCGGCGCATTGCTGCATTGGCAGGGCTCCTGACCGGGTTGTAGCTTGATGGTGCCGGAAGCACGCCGGCGAGTGTTGCCGCTTCTGCAAGGTTGATGTCGCTCAGGTTCTTACCGAAATAAACCTGGGCGGCTGCGGCAACACCGTACGCCCGCTGTCCGAAAAACATCTTGTTCAGGAACAGGGCCATGATCTCTTCCTTGGAAAACTCCTGCTCGATCTTGTAGGCAAGGAATGCCTCACGAAGTTTGCGCGTGAACAACTGCTCGCGTGTCAGGAAGTAATCACGCGCCAGTTGCTGCGTGATGGTGCTGCCGCCTCCGGATATTTCACCCGTCCTGAGCATCATGGCGGTGGCGCGCAGGATGCCGAGATAGTCGATGCCCGGGTGTTCGAAGTAACGGCCATCCTCGGCAGCAACGAATGCATGCACGATCAAGGGTGGCAGGTCTTCATATGTGACAAGTATGCGTCGCCGCTCTCCGATCTCTTCGATGAGCCGGCCGTCGCGGCTGAAAATCCGCAATGGAATTTGCAGCGGGATTTCGCGAATGGTTTCTGCCGGCGGCAAACTGGGTGCCACGTAGTAATAGGCGCCAATCAGGCTGGTGGCGATCATCATCGACATGGTCAGGATAAGACCGACGCACAAAATGAGCCACGACGCATATCGCGTCGTTCGCGCTGGCTTGGATTGTTGGCTTAAGTTGCGGGTGTTTTGCATGGTCGCGGACATTTCAGCCCAAAACGGTCGAAATCGAGTGGCGCAGCGTCACAGGCCCAGGAGCATATTCGTAAATTACTGCGCAAATCTCTGCTAATCAGGATGCTGCCTGCCAAATGTGGCAATCGTATGGCATCCATCAGCCGGGATGATAGCCACATAGTCCAGAAATTGCATGAGGGACCAGCGCGGGCAGTCAGTCAGCTACAGTGAACCCTGACAGGGCTGGTTGCCGGCCGATTTGGCCTGCA
>JAPUKV010000117.1 GCA_027295475.1 Pseudomonadota bacterium | reverse complement strand
GTAGCAACGTCCTCCGTTGATGCCTCCGGCTCCGGAGCTTCGCTTGACGGTTCCTCACGGCTGCATGCAGCCAGGGCGAAGCTTAAAACAACCCCCAATAAAACGATTCTATTCATGCGGATTTCCTGTGATGAACTGCGTGTTTGATTAGCAAAGTTCGGAATGGTTTACGTGGAATCGATGCTTGACAGATCCTACGCGGTAACTAACGAAACATTCGGGCACGATGAAAGGAGTCCACGACGCGAAGCGCTTGCCAGAATCAGCGAAGTCCCTGCACATAGGCGGCTACGGCTACGATGTCGTCTTCGGTAAGGCGCTTCGCGATGTCGCGCATAATCTTGGTCGCGCCGTCCGATTTGCGCGCATCCGTCGCATAAGCACGAAGTGTCGCCGCAATGTACGCTGCGTGCTGGCCACGCAACAAGGGATAGGCTGCAGCTGGATTGCCTCGTCCGGTCGGGCCATGACAGGTCAGACAGGCTGCAGCACCGCTTTCTTTATTGCCGCCACGATAAAGCGCCGGACCTCTTTCAACGAGCCCGGGGTCCGCAACCGATTTGGCCGCGGCAGGCTGTGCGGCGAAGTAAACGGCCACGTCATTCATATCCTGTTCCGTTAGTGTCATTGCCTGGCTCGTCATCAGAATATTGGTGCGTTCGCCGTTCTGGAATGCCTTGAGCTGCCGTACGATGTACGGCGCATGCTGACCGGCGATGCTGGGCCATTGCGGATTGACGCTGTTGCCGTCGGGACCATGGCAGGCGCCGCATCTGATCCCTTGGATTTTTCCTGCTTCGTATGATCCATCAACAAGCCCATCAGCAGAGGCCAGTGAGCATACCAGCAGCGCAAAAACTGCGGCACCGAACATGGAATAGCTGTTATTCATATTTTGTAACCGTCGCATCAAGGCAGTCCGCTAGGCCGCCGCTATTCTATAGCTGAGATTTTGAGTCAGGAATATGTGACAGGCAAACGCCGTACGATACGCGCCTGACCTCAGTCATGCTGCAGGGGCCGATAACGGTCTTGCTGCATCACCCTGAACCGGTCAAACTATGCCTGTCGGTGTACTTAACTCAGCAGGCCCCGGATTATACACAATCAGTCGGGGCCATATCCCATGTCGCAATACCCAGATGCCAAATTCGTTCTGAGCGCCAATGCACCGGGGCAATTCCTGCCGGATACCGGCCGGGAGGTTGCTGTCGCCGGGCGCTCGAACGCCGGAAAATCGAGTGCCATCAATGTCATAGTGAACCGGCGGCAGTTCGCGCGGACCAGCAAAACGCCTGGCCGGACACGACTCGTGAACTTCTTTTCTCTCAGAGAAGACGAGCGCCTGGTCGACCTGCCCGGATATGGGTTTGCGCGAGTGTCAGATTCGGTACAGCGGCACTGGCGAGAGCTTTTGGAGACATATTTCGAGGCACGGAAAAGTCTTTGTGGCCTGCTGCTCGTTGTGGACGCAAGGCGTAAGCTGTCTGACTTTGACAGAAAAATGCTGAGCTTTGCGGACTCGGTCGATCTGCCCGTGCATGTACTGTTAACAAAAGCCGACAAACTGAAACGTGGCCAGGCATCTGCCGCACTCTTGCAGGTACGGAAGGAACTCAACGGCCAGGCCAGCGTCCAGCTTTTTTCGGCGTCGAAACGTCAAGGTGTCGAGGACGCTAGAAAAGTGCTGGAACAGTTCCTGTCAGACTAACGGGGTTAAATATCGCATAGTGGCGCGTGCCCGATATTCCCCCCCGTCGGATCTTAAACTCACTCGCGGGACATACCGGACACGCGCCACAGTTACGAGCGTATGAAGCTGCAATAAAAAAACCCCGGCGTGTCACTTACCGTAAACAGCCGGGGTCGAGTTACGCAACCGGCTTGGGGTGGCCGTGTTGCACGCCCGCCTAGGGAGGTAGGCAGGCGAGTGACATAAGCACTCAAACACTTCGAACCAAATACCCGGCAAGAGTTCCATCGTTATATAAGTCATTGTTATTTAAAGACTAGTTTGGGCCATTAGTGCGCTTCATCCCAGTTTGTACCGATGCCCGTATCGACCTTGAGTGGCACCGCAAGGTCTGCCGCGCTACTCATCAGCGTTACGATTTTATCGCGTACAGGTTCAGCACTGTCCTTCGAAACCTCGAATACGAGTTCGTCGTGTACCTGCATGATCATGCGCGTATTCGCACTGCTGTCCTTTATCCATTTGTGCACGGCAAGCATCGCTATCTTGATGATGTCTGCAGCGGTTCCCTGCATCGGTGCATTGATTGCACTGCGCTCGGCGTATTGTCGTCTTTGTGCATTGCGGTCGTTGATCTCGGGAAGATAAAGACGGCGGCCGAAAACCGTTTCAACGTAGCCCAAGTCATGCGCCTGTGCGCGGATTCCGTCCATGTAGGCCTTCACACCTGGATAACGTTCGAAATATAGGTCCACGTACTCCTGCGCTTCGCCTCTTGTTATCCCGAGCTGCTTCGCAAGTCCGAACGCCGACATGCCATACATGAGCCCGAAGTTGATCGCTTTTGCAGAACGACGATGGTCGGCGGTCACCTCGTCCGGGTCGAGCTCGAAGACCTCGGCTGCAGTTGCCTTGTGTATATCGAGTTCAGCCGCGAAGGCGTTCAACAGCCCCTTGTCGCCGGAGAGGTGCGCCATGATCCGTAGCTCGATCTGGGAATAGTCCGCGGCAAGCAAAACAAAACCGGTCGGTGCAATGAACGCCTGTCGAATACGCCGGCCCTCCGGTGTACGAATCGGGATATTCTGAAGATTCGGATCGGTGGATGAGAGCCGGCCGGTGGCGGTGACGGCCTGGTGATAGGACGTATGAACGCGGCCGGTATGCGGAGAAATTTGCTCCGGGAGCTTGTCTGTGTAGGTACTTTTCAGCTTGCTGACCGATCGGTATTCGAGGATCACTTGCGGCAGCTCGTACTCGTCAGCCAGTTCCTGTAATACATCCTCGGCCGTTGAGGGCTGGCCCTTGGGCGTTTTCCGGACCACCGGCAGGCCAAGGTGTTCGAAAAGGATCTGTTGCAGCTGCTTGGGCGAGCCAAGGTTGAACGGCCCGCCCGCGAGTTCGTGCGCCGCCTGTTCCAGCCTGGCCATCTTCTTCGCCAGCTCGCCGCTCTGAATTTTCAGCATCTTCGGTTCGATCAGCACACCGGTCTCTTCCATATCGAGAAGAACGGGCACCAGCGGTTGTTCGATTTCCTCATACAGCCTTTCAAGTGATTTGGTTTTCCTGAGTTCTCCCCACAAATATTCGTGCAGCTGTAACGTGATGTCGGCGTCCTCGGCCGCGTAGGGTGATGCCTGTGCCAAATCGATTTGATTAAAAGTGAGTTGCTTCGCGCCCTTGCCCGCGACGTCCTCGTAGTGAATCGTGCTGATATTGAGGTATTTTCTGGCGACGGAATCCATGTCGTGTCGCGTGGCGACGCTATTCAACACATAGGACTCGAGCATCGAATCAAACTGCATGCCACGGAGTTCAATGCCGTAGCGCGCGAATATGTGTGCGTCGTATTTCAGGTGGTGGCCTACTTTTTTCTTTTCCGGGTCTTCGAGGAAGTCTTTGAGGGCCGCCAGCACATCATCTCTTGGTAACTGGTCCGGGGCGCCCGGATAGTCGTGGGCGAGGGGAATATAGGCAGCCTCGCCCTTTTTGACGGCGAGCGAGATGCCGACGATCTCCGCCTGCATGTAATTCAGGCTGGTCGTCTCGGTATCTACGGCGACCAGCGCTGCTCTGTCAATGTTTTTGAGCCAGGTCTTGAATTCAGATTGCTTTAGGACCGTCTGATAGTCACCTTTCCGGGTCTCTGAGAGTTCTTGCTCAGTCGTATCGCCGCCAGTCTGCTCGTCCAGTTGTCGCAGCAGCGTCCGAAGTTCGAGCCGGCCGTAAAGCGCCCGCAACGATTTCAGGTCGGGCTTGCCCCGTTTGAGGTCTTTGGGCTTTTTCTCGAGTTTGACGCTTTGTTCAATCGTCGCGAGCTTCTGCGACAGCGCCAGCTGGTCCAGGTTTTCTCGCAGGCTTGCACCGACTTTGCCGGTGATTTCACTCGCGTTCTTGACAATCTCCGCAACGCTGCCGTACTGGTTCAGCCATTTGGCCGCAGTCTTGGCGCCGACACGCGGTACACCCGGGATGTTATCGGCGCTGTCGCCGACCAATGCGAGATAGTCGATAATCTGTTCCGGATAGACGTCGAATTTCTTTTTTACACCGTCCCTGTCGAGGACCGTACCGCTCATCGTATTAATAAGTGTGACCTTGTCGTCGACGAGCTGGGCCATGTCCTTGTCGCCGGTCGATACCAGCACGTCCTGGCCGCTCTTGACAGCTTGACGGCACAGAGTCCCGATGACATCGTCGGCTTCAACACCTTCGATGCGTAACAGCGGCAGGCCCATCGCCGTAACCGCTTCCAACAACGGCTCGATCTGTAAACGAAGTTCATCGGGCATCGGCGGACGGTTCGCTTTGTACTCTGCGAATATCTCGTCACGAAATGTCTTGCCCGGCGCGTCGAATACGACGGCGATATGCTCGGATGACTGCTCCCTGACCAGCTTGTTGATCATGTTCAGTACGCCGTGAACGGCGCCCGTGGGATCACCTCGGGAGTTGCTCAGCTTGGGCAGGGCATGAAATGCCCGGTAAAGATAGGATGACCCGTCGATAAGGACGAGCGTGTTATCACTCATGAAATTCGCCTGGATGTCTTTGCAAGCATCGCCCGTCATGACGGGCTCCTACAGGAATATTGCAACGGTAATCAGCAACTTGTTGGAGCCCGTCATGACGGGCGATCATCGAACTCCGTGTCATCATTTAACGCCGTTTTGATGCAGGTCTTGATTTTATGGGACAGCAGCGCCTAATTCTCGTCTTGCGACTCTTCTTCTTTATCTTCGTCGTCTTCTTCGGTCTGGTTTTGAACTGGAGGCGGCACCTCCGTCTTTATCAGGCTCGGATCACCTGGCAAATACAATGGTCCTGTCTGGCCGCATCCTGCTGCGAGCAAAAGACCAAGAACCAAAGCTAAGCGATGATGGCTGTTCATAATCTGTACCGTCGGGTTGCGTTGAGCGGCTGACTACTACCCAGGCAGCAATATAACGTACCGCGTCATTTATTGTAACGTTCCGCGACCCGGCGATAGGCTTCGCGAAATGGTATGTCTTCCTTGCTTGCGAGTTCGTTTGCTTCATGGGCGGCGTTGATGCTCTCGTCAAGCCGTATGTTCTCGGGCCTGAACTGCAAGCCTTCGAGGACAAACGACATGATGTCGACGCACTCTATGCCTAAATCGATCGAGCGAAATAATGGCGGTTTGAGCCGCTGCAAATCGCGCTGATATCCGGACGGCAGTTTTGCGGTGATCATCAGGCTTTCCTCCAGACATGCCTGCGACGTAGCCGAAGATGCGCGTATCAGTTCGAGCACGTCGGGATTTCGTTTCTGCGGCATGATGGATGAACCTGTCGTCACCTCGGGTGCCAGCTCCACATAGGCGAACTCCCGGGTATAGAACAACAGAAGGTCGCTGGCGAGGCGGCCGAGGTCCTGCACCAGCAGCGTCAGCTCGAACAAGAGGCCGCTTTCGGCCTTGCCGCGGGACAGTTGGACGGCAGTCACGGGAAGCTGCGTTTCATCGAAGCCGAGCTTGGCCGTGGTCAGTTCACGGTCAATGGCGAGTCCGGGTGTGCCGTAGCCGGCCGCGCTGCCGAGTGGATTCTTGCCAAGGCGACGCCGCGATGCCTGCAGGCCGGCGGCGTCGTCCTCAAAGGCCTCAACATAGCCGTCGCTCCAGAGACCCACGGATGATGGCATGGCGTGTTGCATATGCGTAAAGCCTGGCAGCACTATGTCGCCTTCACGTGCCGCGAGCCTGGACAATGACTGACACAGGCCGCCAATGCTCTTTGAGACCACATCTATCGCATCGAGCGAGTAGAGGCGGAGTGCCGTAAGCACCTGGTCGTTCCTCGAACGGCCGAGATGCAGCCTGCCGCCCGCGGGTCCGATGAGTTCTGTCAGACGGGACTCGAGGGCCGTATGGACATCCTCGTCCTCGAGGCGAATCTCCCACTCACCAGCGGCGAAACCCTGTTCGAGCTTCCTGAGGCCGTCGCAAATCGCTTTACAGTCCTGGTCAGTAATCAGATCCTGCGCGGCAAGCATCTCGGCGTGGGCAACACAGCCCAGGACGTCGTACGGAACGAGGCGCGCGTCAAGCACGTGATCCTCGCCGGCCGTAAACGAGAGGACTCGCTGATCGAGTGGCAGCCCCTTTTCCCAGAGGCGCGTCATCAGTCCGCACCGCTCGATGCAGTCTCAGCCGGCGTCAGGGCAGCAATGTCATTGACAACCAGAGTCCCCGTGCCTTCATTGGTGAATACCTCCAGCAAGAGGCTATCTGCCACTTTGTACGAAATGACGTGTACCCGATTGACACCATTAGCCAGCGCAGCATCGATGGCGGCAGCTTTCGGCAGCATGCCATCGGCCAGCTTGCCGTCTTTTCGGAGTTGATCCAAAGCGGCACGGTCGACATAGGATATGAGTGAATGCGGGTCGTCGGCGTCGTCGAGAATGCCCGGGGCGCCGGTCGCCAGTATCAGTTTCTCTGCATCGAGCTCCGCGGCGATCGCGGCCGCAACCGTGTCGGCATTGATGTTCAGTATGGTGCCGGACGAGTCGCAGGACAAAGGACTGACCACCGGCATCAGCCCGTTATCGAGTTGTTTCTGCAGGACATCGGCATCGACCGAGTCAATGTCTCCGACATACCCGTAATCGACCGGACTGTCGCCGTCTCTCTCGACCGGCGGGCGCCGGTGAGCGCGTATCAGGCCGGCATCGATGCCGCTGATGCCGACAGCCGGGATTTCCAGATCGCGACAGGCCGCGAGAACACGCGTGTTGATCTGCCCGTTCAAGACCATTGTCGCGACGTCGAGCGACGGACCGTCCGTAACTCTGCGGCCGTCAACAAATTTAGTGTCGAGGCCCAGTTGCGTGGCGAGTTCAGTCGACTGTTGACCGCCGCCATGTACCAGGACAATCCTGATGCCGACCTGGTAAAGAATGCCTACCTGTTCCATCAGTGCGCGCGTGTCGGCGGCATCTGCGAATACCTCGCCACCGACTTTGAGAACAAATACCTTGCCTTTGAACAAACGGATATAGGGTGCCGCATGTTTCAGCGCCGAAACCACGATCGCCCTGTCTTTGCCTGCAGTCATTAATTCTTCCCGAGCATCTGGTGCAGGACTGCCATCTGCGCCAGCATGCGATTGCGGGCCTCGTGGATCACGACGCTTCTCAGTCCGTCGAGTACGCGTTCGCTGACCACGACGCCGCGCCGCACGGGCAGGCAATGCATGAACCTGCAGTCGCTTTTTGCATTTTCGAACCATGGTTCGTCGACGCACCAGTCGACCAGTTCGCGGCGCAGTTCCCCGTCCGCCGCCTTGTCACCATAGTGTTTCGTCGAGGACCAGGATTTTGCGTAAATGATGTGGGCGCCTTCCATTGCCTGTTCCCGGTCACTGGTCTCGCGCAGCGAACCACCCGAGGCCTCGGCCGCCTTCCTGGCCTTCTCCATTATTGGTTCGGGTAGCTCAAAGCCGTCGGGTCGCAGCACGGTCACGTCCATGCCGCGCATTGCCGCCATGTGTATGGACGCCGCCGGCACGGCGAGCGGCAGTGACATCGGGTGATAGGCCCAGCTCAGCACGAATTTCCCGCTATTCGTGGGGATGCCCAGGTCATCGAGCGTCTTCCAGTCGGCCAGGCTTTGGCAGGGGTGATTGGTTGCTGATTCCATATTGATGTACGGCGTGTCGATCAATGCGATCAACGAGGAGAATTCGGTGTCCGCCAGGTCGTGCTCGAGGTTTCTGCGCTCCGCGAATGCGCGAATGCCGATCGCGTCTCCGTAGGACGCGATCACAGGCACGGCTTCACGAATATGTTCGGCCGCGGCGCCGTCCATGACGATACCTGGCCGCGTTTCGAGTCCGTGAATCGACATCTC
>JAPUKV010000116.1 GCA_027295475.1 Pseudomonadota bacterium | reverse complement strand
TTGACCGACATCGGGGTTGCATCGGCGAAACCGGCCGCCGGCGTTCCCGGCCGGGCGCTGTAAATGAAACTGAAAGACTGGTCGAACGCAACATCGGCGATCAGCTGCATTGTCGCTTCGAAATCGTTGTCCGTTTCGCCTGGAAATCCTACGATGAAATCCGACGAAATCGAAATGTCCGGCCGGACCTCCCTGAGCTTGCGAATTTTCTGCTTGTACTCGAGCGCCGTGTGACCGCGTTTCATGCGCGAAAGTATTCGATCTGCTCCGTGCTGCACCGGCAAGTGCAGGTAATTCGCCAGTTTTGGAATCTCTGCATAGGCCTGAATCAGGCTATCGGTAAACTCGCGCGGATGCGAAGTTGTAAAGCGAATGCGATCGATGCCATCGATCGCGGCAATATAATAAATCAGTGTCGCCAGATCCGCCAGCTGACCGTCATGCATCGGGCCGAGATAGGCGTTAACGTTCTGACCCAGCAGATTGATCTCCCGGACGCCCTGCGTCGCAAGATTGACTGCTTCTGTTACGACATCGTCGAGCGGCCGGCTGACTTCTTCACCGCGCGTGTACGGTACGACACAAAATGTGCAGTATTTGCTGCAGCCTTCCATGATGGATACAAAGGCAGTCGGGCCATCGGCTCGCGGTTCGGGCAGGCAGTCAAACTTTTCTATCTCGGGAAAAGAAATGTCGACGACCGGGCGTCCATATTTGCGAACTTCGTCAACCATTTGTGGCAATCGATGCAACGTTTGCGGCCCAAATACCATGTCGACGAAAGGCGCGCGCCTGCTGATACCATCGCCTTCCAGGCTGGCGACGCAGCCGCCGACACCGATCATGATTTCGGGCCGTTTTTCCTTCCATGCCCGCCAGCGGCCGAGCTCGGAAAAGACTTTCTCCTGCGCCTTTTCCCGGATTGCGCAGGTATTGACCAGCAGCAAGTCCGCGTCCTCCGGACTTGCCGTTAATTCATAGCCATGCGATTTCCGCAACACGTCCGCCATCTTCTCCGAGTCGTACTCGTTCATCTGGCAGCCCATGGTTTTAATGTAGAGCTTTGAGGTCACGGATTATCTAAAAGGGTATATCGTCGTCGAAGTCTTCGGATCCTCCACCCTTGGGTGGTGGCGCCGAAGGTGGCAGCGAATCGTTCATCGCAGGTGCACCGTTGCCCATGCGGCCACCCAGCATCTGCATTTCATCGGCAATGACTTCAGTCGTCCAGCGATCGTTGCCATTCTGATCCTGCCATTTGCGAGTCCTGAGTTTGCCTTCGATATATACCTGGGATCCTTTTCTCAGGTATTCGGCGGCGATTTCAGCGAGTCGCCCGAACATCGCGACTTTATGCCACTCCGTGCGGTCTTTTTGCTCGCCGGTCTGCTTGTCCTTCCACGATTCGTTGGTCGCAATGCTCAGGTTGGTGACTGCAGATCCGCTCGGCATGTAACGGGTGTCCGGATCACTCCCGAGATTGCCGACGATGATGACTTTGTTTATTCCGCGGGCCATTGTGGTCCCCTGTCTAATTAATTGATGATTCCACGTTCTACGGTGGGGATAAGTATTGTAGGGCCTGACTTGCCAAATACCAGCCTGAAATTAGGCAGTATCGGTCGATTTGGCGGCTGCCATTTAGTCTGAGTCAGCGGCGAGTCGGTGCACGACCAGCCACACCCCCGCCAGCAGGGCGCAGACGGCGAAAACCGTAGACGGGTCGCCGCCTGCGAGGAAGCGGCCGCCGATCAGGCCGCCGGCAAAGGCCCCGAGAAACTGCGAACTCGAAAATACGCCCAGCGACGCACCACGCAGGTCGCCCGAGGCCCGGATTGAGAGTCTTGCCGGCAACCCGGCCTCCAGGAAGTTGAAACCAGCGAAAAATACCGCAAGTGCGACATAAACGATGATCAGATTGAACCCGGCGATTGCCAGCATAAGCTGTCCCAATACCAGCAACAGGATCGCTATTGTGAGTGTTGACGACTTACCCTTGCGTTCATCGGCGAGGATCAGTGGCACCGTGCCCAGGAGCGAGGTCAGGAGTGCGCCGACGTACATCTGCCAGTGGTCAGAAAGGGCCAGGTGAAGCTCATCGCGAAGCAGGAATGGCAAAGCGACGAAGCTTGCGGTCAACAAGGTATGCAGGACGAAAATGTAAAAGTCCAGCCGCAGCAGATCCGGCCTGATCGCTGCACTGAGCCGGCGATCCGGCCGCTGGGCAGGCCTGTCAATCCCGCCGGGCAGCAGCAACAAGAGCAGGGCTGCAACCACCGCTAACACGGCCGCGAGCCAGAATAGCGAGCGCACGCCGCTGGCAGCCGCAATGACCGGGCCGATGATGAGCGCCAGCAGAAATGAACTGCCGATCGCGATGCCGAATATCGCCATCGTTCGCGTCCGCACCGCTTCCCGGGTGGCATCGGCAAGCAGCGCCGTCAAAGTAGCCGAGATAGCGCCCGCCCCCTGCAGCAAGCGGCCTGCAATGACCCCGTAAATGCTGTCGCTCTGTGCCGCGAGAATACTGCCCGCTGCGAATAGCGCGAGTCCGAAGACAATGACCGGGATCCGTCCGATCCGGTCCGAGATAGCCCCGAAGGGAATTTGCAACACAGCCTGAGTCAGGCCATAAGCGCCAACCGCCAGACCAATCAGTGCGGGGGTGGCGTCCTGCAAATCGGCCGCATAAATCGCGAGAACCGGCAGTAAAGCGAACAAACCGAACATGCGGCACATCGCCATGAGCGCAACTACCGAGACGGCGCGTCGTTCGACGGGCAGCATTACGGAAAAAAACTGGCTTAATTGCTTGCTCATTAATAGTTAATTGCATACTGCCTTTGCGCCGTGAACGCGCGGCGGCGTATATTAACAGGTTGTTCGACGTTCACTGCAGAACACCTATGAAATCAATCGACATTCGCGGCGCACGAACGCACAACCTGAAAAACATCGACCTCAGGTTGCCGCGGGATAAGCTGATCGTGTTTACCGGCCTCTCGGGGTCCGGCAAATCTTCGCTCGCATTCGACACGATCTATGCTGAAGGTCAGCGCCGCTATGTCGAGTCCCTGTCTGCCTACGCCAGGCAATTCCTGTCGATGATGGAAAAACCCGACGTCGATCATATCGAGGGTTTGTCGCCGGCTATCTCGATCGAGCAAAAATCCACTTCGCATAATCCGCGCTCGACGGTTGGCACCGTTACCGAAATTTACGATTACCTGCGTCTCCTGTTTGCCCGGGCCGGCATACCGCGTTGCCCGGACCATGGCGTAACCCTCGAGGCGCAAACCGTAAGCCAGATGGTCGACCAGGTGCTGGCGATGCCGGAGGGCAGCCGACTCATGTTACTGGCACCGGTGGTTGCCGAACGCAAAGGCGAGCATGTGCAGCTAATGCAGGACCTGCAAGCACAGGGATTTATTCGCGCACGAATCGATGGCGAAGTCTACGAGCTGGACGACCCGCCGCAACTGGACCTGCGGCGCAAGCACAATATCGACGCGGTCGTGGATCGTTTCAAAGTCAAAGGTGACATGAAGCAGCGCCTGGCCGAATCTTTCGAAACGGCGCTGCGCCTGGCCGACGGGGTCGCGCGCATCGTTTTCATGGAAGAAAAAGACAAAGAAGAGCTGGTCTTCTCGGATCGCTTCGCCTGCAATATCTGTGGCTACAGCCTGACCGAACTCGAACCGCGCCTGTTCTCTTTCAACAACCCGACAGGCGCATGCTCCGGTTGCGACGGTCTCGGTGTTAAACAGTTTTTCGACCCGGACCGTGTCGTTGTCAATTCCGATCTGTCGCTGGCCGGTGGCGCCATTCGCGGCTGGGATCGCAAGACCACCTATTATTTCCAGATGATCCAAAGCCTCGCGGCACACTACAAATTCGATATCGAATTGCCGTTCAGTGAACTGAGCGAAAAATTTCAACAAGTCGTTCTGTTCGGCAGTGGCAAGGAGAAAGTCGAGTTTCGTTATGCCAATTCGCGCGGGTTGGAAATCAAGCAACTGCACCGTTTCGAAGGCGTGATTCCGAACCTGGATCGCCGCTACCGGGAAACGGAGTCGAGTGCCGTTCGCGAAGAACTGTCGCGCTTCCTGAATAGCCGCCCCTGTCCGGAGTGCGGGGGAACCCGCCTGAATCGCTCCGCGCGAAACGTATTCGTTGCTGACCTGTCGTTGCCGGAGATTAGTGACATGTCGGTCGGCCATGCCCGGCGTTTTTTCGAAACGCTGAAACTCGACGGCTGGCGGGGCACCATCGCTGACAAGATTGTGAATGAAATCGGCCAACGTCTCGCTTTTCTCAGCGACGTCGGCCTCGACTACCTCTCTTTGAATCGCAGCGCCGAAACTTTGTCTGGCGGTGAAGCACAACGCATTCGCCTCGCCAGTCAGATCGGTTCCGGCCTCGTTGGTGTTATGTACATCCTCGATGAACCATCGATCGGGTTGCATCAACGGGACAACAAGCGCTTGCTGGGGACCTTGCTGCATCTGCGTGATATCGGCAATACCGTTATCGTGGTTGAACATGACGAAGAGGCGATCCTCGCTGCAGATCATGTGGTCGACCTCGGGCCGGGCGCCGGCGTGCACGGCGGCCAGATCGTGGCTCAAGGGCCGCCGGACGTCATCATTCAGGAAACACAGTCGCTGACCGGGCAGTACTTGTCCGGCAGGCGTGCGATTGCGGTACCGGACCAGCGCACCAGCCCGGATGCGAGTCGCCAGTTGGTGATCAAGGGCGCAAGCGGAAACAATCTAAAGCATATCGATGTCTCGATTCCGGTCGGCCTGATGACCTGCGTGACCGGCGTGTCGGGATCCGGCAAATCGACGCTCATCAATGACACCTTGTACAAAGCGGTCGCAGAGACGCTGAATCGAAATAGCCGCAATCCGGCGCCACATGACGAAATCAAGGGTCTTGATCTTGTCGATCGGGTGATCGATATCAGTCAGAGCCCGATCGGCAGAACGCCGAGATCCAATCCCGCGACTTACAGTGGGTTGTTCACTCCGATTCGGGAGTTGTTCGCTGGCACACCGGAAGCGCGCGCACGCGGGTACATGCCAGGCCGCTTCAGTTTTAACGTCAAGGGCGGACGCTGCGAGGCCTGCCAGGGAGACGGCGTCATCAAGGTTGAGATGCACTTCCTGCCGGACATCTACGTTCCCTGCGACGTTTGTCGCGGGAAGCGCTACAACCGCGAGACACTCGAGATCCGCTACAAAGGCAGAAACATCCACGAAGTTCTGAACATGACTGTTGAAGACTCGTCGGAGTTTTTCAGGAACGTACCGGTCGTTGCCAGGAAACTGGGGACCTTGATGGACGTAGGTCTGTCCTATATTCGCCTGGGTCAGAACGCGACGACACTCTCGGGCGGCGAAGCGCAACGCGTTAAGCTGGCCAAGGAATTATCGAAACGTGATACGGGCAGCACGCTTTACATCCTGGACGAGCCGACAACCGGTCTGCACTTCCATGACATCGAACAGCTGCTCGCCGTGTTGCACCGCCTGCGGGACAAGGGCAACACCGTGGTTGTCATCGAGCACAACCTGGATGTCATCAAGACGGCGGACTGGATCGTGGATCTCGGACCCGAAGGCGGTGACGGCGGTGGCCAGGTCATTGCGACCGGCACGCCAGAGGACGTCGCCGATACCAAGGCATCGTTTACCGGGCAGTATTTACAGCGGCTATTGAACGGGGAGCGTCAGAAACAGCGCGCCTGACAATTGTATTGTGCGCGGGGCGACCCGGGCGTTCGATGTTTATAAAAAAAGGCAAATTATCGACCGGCGAGAAGCGTTATCAAGGGGGCACAGAAGTGAAAGTCACTGAGGTATGGCGCTACCCAGTCAAATCGATGCTGGGGGAGGAGTTGGATCAGGCTGAGGTTGAACCTGGCGGAATACAGGGAGATCGGCAGTGGGCTGTAGTTGATGCAGAATCCGGCGTTTCACTGAGTGCCAAACGATATGCCGAGCTGTTGAGTTGCCGTGCGTGGACAATAAATGGCGAAATAGTGATTGCACTGCCAGATGGCTCGGAGTTTCCGGTCGATTCAACTGAAGCTGCGAACGGGCTATCAGCACTACTGGGACGCAATGTGATTACGCGCTCGGCAGAATCTACTCAGACTATTCGACACGAATTTCCGACGGCCATAACAGAAGGTGAGGGCGAGCCGTTCCTGTGGGAGCCGGGAACAGAGGCATTTTTCGACCGTGCGCCACTGCACCTACTGACAACTGCGACTCTCAGTGAGCTGCGTCGATTACAGCCGGACTCTGTGTTTCACCGTGCCCGTTTCCGTCCAAATTTCGTTATTGATACTGATGATACCGGCTTCGTGGAAAACGAGTGGGTCAATAGGAAATTGACTCTTGGGTCATTGAAGTGCCAGGTGATTGACCGCAAACCTCGCTGCGTAATGGTTACGCGAAGTCAAGGTGATCTTCCAAAAGACATCGAGGTGATAAGAACTATTCTGAAAAACAACGACGGGAATGCCGGGGTTGAACTTCGTGCATTGGAGCCCGGCACGCTCCGTTGTGGAGAAGAAGTAGAAATAGGGAGTTGAACATGGATTAACCTCCCCAGCGCATTATCGTGCCAATGTCAGGTGTCCGTGAAACCAAGGCGAGACCACAAAGCGGACATTCGCAGCACCCAAAGTTAATCAATTTCGATCATTGATATACTGACAATACTGTCAGTTCATTACCTGTTAGGTAGCGATGTTGCAAGGGTCCGACGTACTTACAATATTGGCCGAGATATTCGTGGCTTTTGCTGGGTTTACGGGAATCGTCGCGACCCTCGGTCATCGGTCCGAAGGAAAATGGAGGCCGGTTGACGTAATTCGTTTTCGAGCGCTGCTCGAAATAAGCCTGACCGGTCTTGTGCTTTCGGTGGCACCGTTTGGCTTTCACTACTTTGGCGTCGCGGAGGCAGTCAATTGGAGTTTTGGAAGTGCTTTTTTGGCTGTCTTTATCATCTCCATCCTGTTCAGAATGATCCGCAAACAGAAAGAACTTCGAGCCACTGAAGATCCGGACTTTGTACCGGGCGTTCGATTGATTCTAGTATTTCTAAGCGTTCCCGTTGTAGCGACCCAGTTTCTAAACACCATCGGCGCGGGACTGCAACATACATTTTCCGGTTTTCTTGTGGGGCTGATATATCTGCTGATTTTGTGTTGTGCAATGTTTGTTTTATTACTACGATTTGTGCGGGCAGATGCCTAACAAGTCGCTGCGCTGGCCGCCTGTCTGAACCGTATTGTGTGTCCGCTCCTTGGTTTGGCCCTGGACTTTCGGAACCACCTAGTTAAGCGTGATTATGCGCTTGGAGGTGAGTCCTGAGGGGCCAATTGCGACCCTAAGCTGACGATCGAGAATTCGCCCGCCGGGGCGGGCTCCTACAGATTTCCCGCGATTCCGTAGGAGCCCGCCCCAGCGGGCGAATTCCTATTTGGTACGTCGTACGGAAACAATAACGACTGGCTCGGTCAGAATCTGTCCTTTGGTGTAATCGGAATCGCTCGGGCCATCGGCCGGCGACGCGTTGATGCGCCTGACAACATCCATGCCGCTTACGACCTGGCCAAATGCTGCAAATCCCTGCTCGTCAGGGTTGCGGACATTGCCGTGGTCGAGTCCCGGCTGGTCTCCCAGACAGATAAAGAACTCCGAGCTGGCAGTACCGACATCGCCTCGCGCCATCGAGATCACGCCGTCCTTGTGCAGAATTCCCGTTTGCTGCGTGGTTTCGTGATCGATTGGCGCAAATGGACTCTCTTCCTCACCGCGACCACCCTGGATCACTTCGATTTTGGGGTTGCCATTGTCGTTCTCGTAGGTGACGACTCGATAGAAACTGCCGCCGTCGAGGTATTCGCCCTCGGCAAGCTTGAGAAAGTTTCCGACGGTTATCGGCGCTTTGTCCATGTACAGATCAATTTCGATGTCACCCTGGCTGGTCGCCATCGTGACCCTGACAGTTCCCTCGTCAGCGTTAACGACAGAAAATACCGACAACAAGATTAAGGACAAGAATGTAATTATTGTTTTTCTGATCACGTTTTTAGTCTCCCATCGGAGCGTGCTTTAAGGATTGAAGCTGCCACGCGCCAGGTAGTTTATGACCAGGCGGATCACATCCCGATCCTGCATGATCATGGCATGACTCACCGGCACGACCACGAAGTCACGCATGCCTTCCAGACGCGTGTCGCTGACCGAAACCCTGCCATCGTCCGGGTTGGGCAGGACCGCGGAGGTGATCGGATCGATGGTCCGGTCTCCTGCTATGACTGAGAAATCGAAATTCGGTACGC
>JAPUKV010000115.1 GCA_027295475.1 Pseudomonadota bacterium | reverse complement strand
ACTGCAACTCGCGAGATGTTTGTGGGCCGGCCTCGCAGGCCGTAGTCTTTAGTCGCTATGCCGACGAATGCCGTTTTGGATATTTCTGCGAACTCGCGGTACCCGATTCCGGCGCGAAGAAGCGCTCTGGCGAGCGGTCTCAATGCGACCAACAATGCGTCCAGGATTTGACGTTGGATGTTGTCTTTCATGGTCGCGGAATATAGAAGTGCGTCGCGTTTCGGTCAATGAAACGCGACACTTGGGAAAAAGTGCCCAAGTTTTGCGTTTATTTGGCGGCGAAAACCATTGTTATTTCTGCTGGTCTTGTTGAATTTTACGAGTTGATTTCATTGGAATTCTCTGGTCCAAAATTACCAAACTTTGGTCGACTATTGATCAGCCAGCAGTTTTTCGAGCCCTGCGTGGTCGATTGTCTCAACTGCGAGTTTTTGCGCTCTTGTTAGTTTCGAACCAGGGTTGTCACCATAGACGACAAAGTCGGTTTTTCTGGACACCGTGCCTGTTACTTTCCCCCCCAGTGCCTGAATGCGGTCCTTTGCGTCGTCACGCGTCATGCCGGCCAGAGTGCCGGTTAATACGAAAGTCTTGCCGGTTAGTGGTCCATCTTTGGCGATGACAGCGGGTTCCGATTCTGCCCATCGCACACCAGAGCGTCTGAGGCTTCGGATTACGTCCAGGTTGTGGTTTTCGCTGAAAAACGCCCGCATGCGAGAGGCAACCACAGGCCCGACATCGGGCACGGTTTGCAGGTCTTCCTCGCCAGCGCTCATAATCGCCTCTAGCTTGCCGTAGTGACCTGCCAAGGCGTTCGCCGTAGCCTCCCCTACTTCGCGGATTCCCAGGCCATATAGAAACCGTGAGAGCGTCGTTTCCTTGCTTTGCTCTATCGATTCCAGCAGATTGCTGGCCGATTTCTCGCCCATGCGCTCCATCTCGACGAGTTCGTCCTTCTCAAGACTGAAAATATCGGCCGGTGTCTTGATCCGGCCCATCGCGACAAGCTGCTCGATGAGCTTGCTGCCAAGACCCTCAATGTCGAGTGCACGCCTGGATACAAAATGCTTGAGCGCCTCGGAGCGCTGTGCCTCGCAAAACAGGCCGCCCGTGCAGCGGGCAACTGCTTCGTCGTCTATGCGTACAACTTTCGATCCGCAAACCGGGCACTTTACCGGGGTCTTGACCTTCGGTTTCCTTCTCGCACCTTTTTTCTTGATGACGCGAACGACTTCAGGAATGACGTCCCCGGCCCGACGGACGATAACCGTATCTCCAACACGAACGTCTTTCCGATAGAGTTCATCCATGTTGTGCAAAGTGGCGTTGCTGACCGTGACGCCGCCGACAAACACCGGTTCCAGCCGTGCCACGGGCGTGACGGCACCTGTTCTGCCGACTTGAAACTCGATGTCGCGTACGACCGTAGTCTCTTCCTGGGCGGGAAACTTGTGAGCGATGGCCCAGCGAGGCGCCCGCGAAACAAAGCCAAGCTGTTGCTGGTAGTCGAGTCGATCGACTTTGTAAACGACACCGTCGATGTCATAGCTCAGCAAGTCGCGCCGTTTTCCGATGTCCTCATAGAAATCGAGACAACCTCTAGTGCCTTTGACAATTTTGCGTTCGGGACAAATCTTAAGACCCCATACCTGCAGCTGATCAAGGATGGCGCCGTGCCTGTCGGGCAATGAGCCGCCCTCGACCTGCCCTACCGAATAGACGTACATGTCGAGAGGCCGTTCGGCTGTCAGACGCGGGTCGAGTTGCCGCAGGCTGCCTGCAGCGGCATTGCGCGGATTGACAAAGGTTTTCTCATCTTTTTGCCGAGCGAGTTCGTTGAATCTTTCGAAGCCGGCCCTTGGCATAAACACTTCGCCGCGTATCTCCAGCGTCGATGGATAGCCCTCGCCCAAGAGCTTGAGCGGCACCGCGGCAATTGTCCGAACGTTATGCGTTATATCCTCACCTGTTTCGCCATCTCCCCGCGTAGCGCCACGAACCAGGTGTCCCGCTTTGTACAGCAAGCTGACAGCGACTCCATCGAGCTTCGGCTCTGCTGAAAAAGCCAGTTCGTCGGCGCCGTCTTCGATGCCCAGGCGGTCTATGACACGGCGATGAAAATCCTTTAGCTCTTCTTCGCTGAACGCATTGTCCAGCGACAGCATAGGAATCTTGTGTCGGACGGTCCCGAATGCCTTTATGGGTTCCGCACCGACTCGCTGTGTCGGCGAGTCCGGAGTAACGAGATCGGGATTCTCTTTTTCCAGAACAGTCAGCTCACGAACGAGGCGATCGTACTCCGCGTCCGCTACTTCCGGATCATCCAGCACATGGTAAAGATAGTTGTGATGGCGAATCTCGCTGCGCAGAGATTCGACTTTCTTCCTGGTAGCAGCGGATGCCGTCATGTTGTAAACCGGTGTTGGCCTGGTATCAGGCCACCGATATTCCGTGTTCGAATCGAATTACTTCTTCGCGTAAATATCGCTCGCGCTGGATGCTCAGTGTGCTGCCCGATTCATCGAGCAGTTCTGCTTGTAAGGCCTGTGACAGGGCCCTTGCCGCAGTCATCATCAGATCGAATGATTCTGCGCCCCGCATTGGGCCCGGCAGGACCATGAACATGCTGATGCCCGGAATGTGCTGCTCCTTGATATTCGATAAGTTGAAAGTCCCCGGCTCGGCCAGGCTGGCGACGCTGAAAATGACATCGTCTTCATCCGGTCCCTCGTAGCGATGGAATATCCCGAACTTGCCGTGCCGCATCCCAATGCCTCGCAGGCTTAGCACGAGGTCATCTCCCCGAAAGGCGCCCTTGTCGCGGGCGACAATACGCAAGGTAACGATTTTTTGCTCGGCAACGGCGTTTTCCGCGTCCTCGTCATCCGTCGTGATAGTGGATTCAGCGTCTGAAGGCGGAGCAATGGACTCGTCGTCCAGAGAAGGTTCAAGTCGCTCGGGACTCGATTCCTGTTCTTTTTCTTTCGCACGCTCGCGGCGACTGTAAAGATAGACGCCGCCAATGACTAGCAGCCCGGACAACAGCAGCAACCAACGCAGACCATCCATGACCCATTAACTCGCCGCCATTTTGACCGCTTCGTCCAGATCCACGGCGACGAGGCGGGATACGCCCGGCTCCTGCATCGTTACACCGGTCAGGTGACGAGCCATTTCCATTGTTCCTTTGTTATGCGTGATGAACACGAATTGAACTTTCTCGGCCATTTCCTTGACGATTTCGCAGAAGCGCAGGATGTTGGCATCATCAAGCGGTGCATCGACCTCATCCAATAGACAAAACGGCGCCGGATTGAGTTCAAAAATCGCGAACACCAGCGCGACCGCCGTCAGGGCCTTCTCACCGCCCGATAGCAGGTGAATTGTACTATTTCGTTTGCCCGGCGGCCGGGCCATGACCGTTACGCCGGCAGACAGCAGATCGTCTCCGGTCAGTTCCAGGTACGCATGGCCACCACCGAACAGTTTCGGGAACAACTGCTTGAATCCTTTATCAACGTTGATGAACGTCTCGCGAAATCGGGTGCGCGTCTCGCGATCGATCTTGCGGATCGCGCTCTGCAGCGTGTCGAGTGCGTCGTTCAGATCTTTGAGCTGTGAGTCCAGGTATTCCTTGCGTTCGGACTGCTCTTTGAATTCATCGATGGCGGCAAGGTTGATCGGTCCGAGCCGTTCTATTCGACGTCTAACTTTCTCCAGTTTTTCTTCCCACGTGTCAATTTCGGCATCTTCGGCCAGATTCTCGAGCAGTGGGTCAAGGTCAAACTCCGTTTGCGTCAGTTGATCCGCAAAGCCCTCATGCCGCACACGTATTTCCTGGAATGCCATCCGGGCCTCGTCCACCTGGCCGCGCACTCCGTCGACAGATTGGTCGACCTGCATCCGCCCACGATCAAGTTCGCGCAGCTCCTGTTCGATCTCTTCGACCTGCCGCCTGGCCTCCGCAAGTTCCCCCTCGACCGTGACGCGAACTGTGAGTTGTTTATCTAGCCCTGTCTTACTGTCTGCCAGCGGCACTTCACTTTGCTCGAGTTGCTCACGAATCTCTTTTTCTCGCGAGCAAAACTGCTCAAATTGCGACTGCATGCGTGCGAGATTCTGGGCAGCTGAGTCCTTCGTCGAACGCCGACTCTCGAACTGAATAGCCATCTGCTGGGCGGCCTGACGATCCTGATCGGCCTGCTCGCGCACGCGTTGTAGTTCGGCGCGAAGTTCCTCCCGCTGTGACTCGAGCGCCTCCCGACCCACGTCCAGCTCCGCAAGGCTATCCGCCGCCTGTGCGAACCGGGAACGCGATTCTCTCACGTGCTCTTCGGCGGAAAACTGTTCTTTCTCAATGTCGCCCCTCTCTTCCGTGATCGCGGCCTGACGGGTGTTCGTCTGATCCATGCGATAGCGGGCTGAGTCGAGGTTCGCCTTGACTTCTGCATACTCGTTCAATAGAGAAGCCGCGTCACGTTGCAGCGTCTCACGGCGATCTTCCAACTGCGTCAGACGAGCGCGGCCATCCTGCAGCAGTTTTCTGGCCCTGTCGCTGCGTGCTTTG
>JAPUKV010000114.1 GCA_027295475.1 Pseudomonadota bacterium | reverse complement strand
GTGATCAGCATCGTGCTGCTTACCGGGCCCGTGCTTGCCCTCGTGGGAGGCGGCATTGCCAGCCACAGGGCAATTGGGACGGGCGACCGATGAGGAGATGGCTGCCGATAGTGCTGGCGATCTTGCTGGGCTTGCAGCTCGAGGTTCGACCGGCATACGCGCACTTATCCGGTGTATTCGCCTACTTCGTGAAAGACATCAACGAGCCAACCGCCAGTACGCGAATGCTGCAGCAGCAGCTCGATAGTGTGGCGAAACGAATTGCGGTGCTGGAACCCGAGGTGCAACGGGCGCGTGCGGAATATGACCTGCAGGCGGAGGCGGCTGTGCGGCGGATCCGGTTCTACGATGTCTACGCTGGCAGCGCTCTGGGCGCATTGTGGGCCGGCGCGCAGGACCCGATAGACGTTCTTGCCAGCACGGCGTCATTACAGAGAAATCTGGCCTCGGATCTCGACGCGCTGGCACAGCTCGCGGACTCGTACCAACAGCTTCGAGGGCAGGAGCGCTCGCTGCATCGATACGCAGAATTGCTGGTTCCGTTCAAGCGTGCGGCAGAGGCGAGAGAACGACGTTTGTCCACCGTGGCTCAAGGTCTCGTGTCTCCGTTTGCCGAACCTTACATTGCATACCGTATCGCTGAGGATTGGGAAACGATGCGAGGTAGCACGTTCGTCCTGTATTTCCATTGGGCAGTACACCAAATTGTAGAGCAGGGCCTCGACAAGGTGCTGCAGAAAGCCGATGCCGCCGGAAACGCCTGGCGCCTTGACGAAGATATCCTGAATCTCTTGGTCGGTGGCGACAGTTTCCCGTTCATCGAAGATGCGCGATTCTACCTAAGGGCCGATCACATCAATTTTTCTGCGCGATTGACATCGGCACGGGACAACTACGAACTTCTCACAATCGGACAACTCGAGCGAACCGGGCCCGTGAGCGTACAATATCGCATCGAGGCAATATTTCTTGATGGCATGCCGATTGATCCCAATGATCCAGACGTGCAACGGGAAATCTATCGGGGGCATCTGCTCGGCATTGATCTGGGACCGCTGTTGCCGGCGGACGCCGAGCTTGTCACCTTCGAACAACGAAATGGTTTTGTGCTTTTCAAATTCCAGTGAATTGATGATACAGGGGTAAGATGATGACGATCCATTACAGCGCACATACTTCTTGGCCAATGAATCGGGCGCTGATTTTTGTAATTGCAGTTGTCTTGAGCTGCGGCGCATACGCAGGGACATCTCCCTATGCGGAGACTGTCATTCTGAATGGCAAGGTCATAACCGCGGATTCTGACGACCCGGACGAGGTGAGTTTCAAGGAAGCGATTGCGATCCAGGGCGACAGAATAATGGCGGTGGGCAGCAATGCAGAAATCAGAAAGCTTGTTGCCGACTGGACAGAAGTAATCGATGCCAAGGGCAACTCCGTAATTCCCGGGTTGATCGATACCCACAACCACATTTACGAGACGTCTACCGGTTTTCCCTGGGTGATCAGGTCCATACCTGAATTGCTCGTGATCCGCGTGCGAGGTGAGTCAATATCACAGATGGTCGAAATCATGGGGAAGGCCGTTCAGGCTCGGTCCCGGCAGATTTCCCGCGGCAAGTGGGTGCGCATCAGACTCGATCCTGCAAGCTTGGCCGTGCAAGCGTTCGGAACTCACATCACCCGAGAAAGCCTCGATGGTTACGCCCCGAATCACCCGGTGTTCGTCCGCACTCGAGGTGGGTCTGTGCTCAATACTCGAGCGATAAAAGCGATCGAAGACTACTACGGCACCAAGCTTCCGGAAGGTTACTGGATGCAGGGTCGCGAAATTGGTTGGTCGGGCGAGTACACGGACTTTTCGCGCTGCACTTCGATCGACCTCATTGGTGCACAGGACGAGGCCACTTTTAACAAATATATCAAAGGTTATTTCGAGGTTATGCAGGCTAATGCTCAGATTGGAGTGACCACACACAAAAGCCACCTTCAGTGCGAGGGCGGTTTTAGTGCCTCATCTCATCTCGATCGAAACGATCTCATGCCAATAAGGATGGCGTGGGGTCATCGATGGATGCAACCATTCAATGACCGGATCGAGGAGACCTATCGACGCATCGGCGACTGGACCGGGTATGGATCAGATTTCCTGTGGAGTATTGGAAGCAGTGTGGGGGGGATTGACGCGGGCGGCGTAGGCTGGTGTACCTCGATGCCGGCGGACGATTCGATCAAGAGCCGTGAGCAGTGTCCTCCTTCGCCACCAGGTCTTTTTATTGAAGCGATAGAAGAGATCAACACCGTACCGAACAGGGCAAGGAGGACAGAGCATCTGACAACACTGGCTTTGCTCGCGGCTGAGGGCCGAATTAGTGGAATTCCCGGTTGGCATGTGTCGGGTGACGGAGCACTGGAGCTGTTGTTTCAGACATATCGAGCCGCCATGAGCGATGAGCGGATTCGTGCCTTAAGAATTCAAAGCGATCATTGTCACACAGTGACGCAGGAACAGATTCAAATTGCTGCTCGTCTCAACCACACATTCTCATGCGATGCGGCCGATACACCGACCAACGTTATTTTAGAAGGCTACGGCGAACAGTATCTGGCTATGAATGCGCCGGTTGCCAGCATGCTAAAAGCAGGCGTGAACACGGTCATTAGCGAGTACGGAATTCAGGGTGAACTCCGGTCGTCGCCCTTTGAAGATGGTGTGATGTGGCTGACGAGAAAGATCAATGGTGAAACCTGGGGAATTCCAGAGGAGGCAGTTCCAGATCGCATGACGCTTCTTCTAATGATGACGAGATATGGCGCTTATCCATTGTGGAAAGAAAACGCCCTCGGCTCCATTGAAGCCGGAAAATTGGCCGATATTGTCATCCTGAACGGGGATTACATGGCGGGACCCAAAGAAGAGTTAGACAAGTTGACGTCCATAATGACTTTTATCGGCGGCAAGGTAGCGTATGAAGCAATCGAGCTGAGGGGCAATATATTTCGCTTCAATACCGACACTGCCGATTGGACTGTGGAAATGAACACACCTACTTCTATCTGGCGGTGGCAGAAAGCGCCGGAAATTCCGCCGTTCCTGAATGGAGCCGGCGGTAATTGAGGTGCCAGGTGAGTAAGCATATCGGGATCGTCATATACCTCGTTTCGTTTTGTTTTGCGGCTCTGATGCCGGTGATTCCGTTGTGGGCGGAAGACGAGGATTTGGACAGCACGGTCTATTTGGTATTCGATCCCGAAACAGGTGAATTGATCACTGTTCAAGAACCATCAATTGCGTCGCGATATCATAATCCGCAGGATGCTACCCCGACACACGGCGCGCAAGATCCGGCTGCCGCGTCATCTGAATCCGATCCGTTTCCCTTATTGCTTGGTGGCGCTGTCGCGCTCGGTTTGCTGGGAGGAGCTGTTGCCTGGATTCGAAAGAACAGACAACAACCATCGTCATAGGGATCAATCTCTATACCGATGCATGGGGGGTTCCGGGGGTTGCACGCAAGTGCTCTTGCGCAACATCTTTGTAAGCCTGGTCTCTCGGCAAGAGCACTGAGGCCGATCGAACTTTGTGCGTTTCCGGGTCGAGTCCAGGCGGCATCTCACCTTTTTCCTGCAAGTTGGTTACGGCTTTGAACAGTTTACGACGCGCCATCATGATGCCTTTATCTGTCGGCATCAGCATTTCCTTGGATCGGTCACAGATCGGTCCCATGCTTTCCTGCAGCGAAGCGTCCTGAATCGCAATGCCGTGGATACCACTGTATGCCAGCCCCGATTTCTGCGCTTCGCGATCCATAAGGTAGTCATTAGTCTTGTTGGCTAGCGGGATATAGGTCCCGGGCACATATTTACAGTGCACGCCCTGACCATCTTCCATTGACTCACGCTCGCTCTTCGTCAGATCACGTGCACCCGTATAGTCAAAACTCCACGTCCAGCAGCGCTCATCGTCAATGGGAATCCAGAAGTGCCCGTGCACCGGATGATCGCCACGAGGCGGCACCATCGTGAAACTCGGCATTAGCCAGGGCGTTATTCGCCAGTAATACTGTTCATCTTCCGCGTTACGTCGCGCGCCGATCAACAAGCCACCCGGGTGGTCGACCACCTCAAACACCGGCCTTTTGTCGGCAAGGTTATATTTGTTTCCGGCCGACCCCTTGAACAATGGATCGGTGTTCAGATTTCCGCTATGCAAGAACGAAACATGACTTGAATCTATGCCACCTTCCATGGCCTGCAACCAGTTACATTCCTGCAGGCGCTTCGAAAGGAAACGCTGCTCCGGTTTCACCGTACAAATTTCGTATTCCGGCAATGGCGGTTGCTTTGCCGGATCTCCCATATAGGCCCAAAGAATGCCGCCTTTCTCGACCAGCGAATAGGCCTTCAGTTTGATCTTCTTGCAGGAGTTGCGCT
>JAPUKV010000113.1 GCA_027295475.1 Pseudomonadota bacterium | reverse complement strand
CGCAATTGCGAATATGCGCTGGCGCTTGCATTGGCGTTAGACCGTGCGCCGGAAATCTATGCGATAGCCTGTGACACGGATGGAATCGATGGCACAGAAGACAACGCGGGATGCTATGTCACGCCGGATTCGCTGCATCGCGCAGAAAAACGATCACTCGACGCCAGGAGCCTCCTGAATGAAAACGACAGTTATCGTTTTTTCTCTGAGATCGGAGATCTTGTCGTAACCGGACCTACCCGAACAAACGTTAATGACTTTCGGGCGCTTCTGATCACGAATCATTGATCGGCGAAGCCGACTCATTGATCGATGCAGCATGAAGCGTCGATCACCCCACGCTATGCGCCAGTTCACCCATCAGATAGGTCGCCGCGACGGAGCGATCGTCGCCCAGCATTATCAGGGCGAATAGTTTCTCAGCCACGTCATCTGATCTGCTGAGCCTGCGGGATGTGATCGATATGGCTTTGGCATCAAGCACGACGAAGTCGGCTTCTTTCCCTGGCTCGAAGTTGCCGATTCTGTCCTCGAGATAAAGTGCTCTGGCGGCCCCGAGTGTTGCCAGGTACAACGCATCGAAAGGCGGTAAGCCTTGACCCAGCAGATGCAGCACCTTATACGCCTCACTCACCGTCCGCAGCATACTCAAACTCGTGCCGCCGCCAATGTCTGTGCCAAGACCGACACGGATGCCTTTGTCATGCGCCGACCGCAGATCGAACAGGCCACTGCCAAGGAACATATTTGAACTCGGGCAGAAAGCGATGGCGCCCCCGTGGTCAGCCATCGACTTTTGGTCACGGTCATCGAGGTGCAGACAGTGCGCGAATACGGATCGTTCCCGTAGCAGTCCAAAATGTTCATAGACATCAAGGTAACTTCGGCTCCAGGAAAATTGCTTCGCGATCAGTTCGACCTCGTCCTTGTTTTCCGCCAGGTGCGTGTGAACATACACGTCAGGATGTTCACTCGCGAGGCGGCCAGCCTCGGCAAGCTGGCCCTCGCTGGATGTTACGGCAAACCGCGGCGTGATCGCATAGCTCAGGCGGCCCTTCCCGTGCCACTTGTTAATTAGTGCCAGGCTGTCTGTGTACCCGGACTGGGCATCGTCTCTGAGTTCTTCCGGGCAGTTCTTGTCCATTAAAACCTTGCCCGCCAACAGACGCATGTTTTGTTTCAACGCTCTATCGAAGATTGCGTCGACTGATTGCGGGTGAACTGTTGCAAATACCAGCGCCGTCGTCGTGCCGTTCCGCAAAAGTTCGTCGACAAAGAAGTCAGCGACCTCTGCCGCATGTGCTGCATCTGCAAATTTCTGTTCCACCGGGTAGGCGTATCTGTTGAGCCAGTCGAGAAGCTGTTCGCCATAGGATGCGATGATATCGATCTGTGGGAAGTGCACATGGCAATCGATCATTCCGGGAATGATCAGCTTGTCGCGATACTCGACGACTTCTACGTCCTCAGACAGGCCGGGCAGCAGTGCCTCTGCTGCACCGGTCTCATGCACATGGCCGTTCTCGACGATCAGCAGCCCGTCGTCGATGTATTCGACAGCCGCAGACTTGTTGTGATCCGTCGCACCGCCAGGATCGGCAAAGCAGTGCAGGATCGAAGCTCTGAATGCGGTGATCGCCATCGTGACTACCCGGCAAGCAAAACAACAGGGTCGCTGAAGTAGTGCTCCTCGCAATTCTCGCCGTCACCGCCGCGATCGACAATGAGGAACTCCTGCCCCTCTTCGAACGCGATCATTGGCATGTGCCAGACGCCTTTATGGTAATTCACACCCTGATTGCCGTTGGTGACGAATGCACAAAGTTCCTCGCGCTCGACGGACTCGCCAGGCGGGGCGACGACCACGAAAAAACTGAAGCGTGACAAGGGCATGAATGCCTGGCTGCCGAGTGGGTGCCGTTCAACAAGATCGAAGCGATACGGCAAAGTCATCGGTACTTTGCAGCGTGCAATGCTGATGGAAGGAGCACCTCCCGATTCGGTATCGACGTCAATGTCCGCCAGGCCACTGAAGCGCTCAAAGCGGGCATCGTTCATGACATGCCTGCTCTCTGATGAGGCATAGATGAGGTCGCCGTAAGGCGCGAAGCGCTCCCGCGTAATTGGCACGGCCCTTAGTGTCAGTTCGCTCATTCTCTCCTGCTGTCACCGGCGACCCGGCCATAGACGCGCAAGCGGCTGATACCGCCGTCCGGAAAGATCGACAGGCGAACGTGCGATACCACGCCGGTATCTCGTAATTCGTCGGTAAAGGTGTGCTGCTGATCCATTTCCAGTTTGCTTTCGGGCAGCAGTATCGGCCAGTTTTCGCTCGCAGCTTCCATGTCTTCGAGATCCGCGTCAGTTAGCCGCGCTGCCTGGATAGCAGCGCGATCCGGATAATTGCCCTTGAAATGCGCGGTGTCGATCTCGACTTTTTCGATGCTGCCGGGGAAACCGAGCGCCAGTATGACCCAGTCATTGCCGGGCCCGCGCCGACGTGCTGTTTCCCAGCCATCGCCCATATTGATGCTCTGCCCCGGGGCATTGAGATTGTGCATGCTGCCGAAGTGCTCGTCACTGCACAGTAGTGCTCTGCCCCCATTCTCGATTGCAAGCAAATCAATTATTTCGTTTCCGTCTGTTTCACTGCGATCCGGCCGCGCTTCGCCATAGACGCGCAATCGCGCTATCCCGCCATCCGGGAATATATTCAGACGCAGATGCGTAAATGCATGCCCATCATCAACCGGCAACAGATGACGCGAGTCACCCTTTAGCTCGACCTTTGGCAACAACTCCTGCCATTGCGCATCGTCACCGGGAATGTCTCCCCGGCTGATGCAGGCGTCGATCGAGGCATGCGGCGGAAAATTGCCAGTGAAGTGACTCGTGTCGATATCGAATCCGTGGATCACACCCGGGACGCCCAGCTTCACGATGCAGTAGTCATGTCCCGGTTCACGTTTCCTCCGACTCTCCCAACCATCCATCCATTTGCCGTTGTCGTCGTATCTGTCGGCAATGAAAACCGGCTCGGCCGGGTCGATGAGCCTGGATTTGTCCGCAAAAAAATCGTCGGTCGCAAAAACGACGCGTGTGCCGAGCCTGGGTTGTTCAAGCTGCGCCCACTGATGAAACGGATTGTCGTCTTTAGCGCTCAAGCGCCTGAATCCTTTAAACGCATTCGCGCGATCTTGTGTATTTCATTAATGGCTGTTTCGAACTCGGTCTGTTTGTCATTTTTTAGCCTGCTCGCGAAAGCGGCAAGTATGTCCTGTCGGCTGCTGTCTCGGACAGCCATGACAAACGGAAAACCAAACTTGTCTTTGTACTGCCCGTTAAGTTCTTGAAATTGCTCGTATTCCGCTATTGTGCACTGATCGATGCCGGCGCTGGCCTGTTCCGCGCTCGACTCCTCTGTCAGCTCACCGCTCATAGCAGCTTTGCCCGCAAGATCCGGATGGGCACGAATGAGTGCCAGCTTTCGTTCATGATCCGCCCGATCTACGCAATTGGCAAAGATCGTCGCCAGTTCGTGAATGTCCTCAACGCTGGCGGCAGCGACAAAGGATTCCTCTGCGACCCAGGACGAGTGTTCATAGATGCCGCCGTAGCGGTTTACGAATTCGTCCAGGTTCGGCTCTTTTCGGTATTTTTCAGAAGACATGAAATTACATTTGTTGGCTCAGGTCCGATCATACAGACACTGTCAGATTAGTTCGGATCTGAACCACATCATTTCCCAAGAGCAACCGGTCCGGCGAGGGGAACGTTCGCGCAAGCAATGACAGAGAATAGCCGGAAGTGATTTTTTAAACGCAGATGATCACATTGCTCTGGATGTGCACACCATTGAAGGAGTATGATCTTGCGCGCGGAGATCTTGCGCGCGGAGAAAAATCCGGTGCTGTCGACCATCCGAAAAATTTGTCGCCACAAAGAAGGGCACGCTCCGGGGGAACATGATCATTGCTCCATATCGAGACGATCTGAACAAGATCGTCATTCTGAACCCAAAAGGCGGTTGCGGTAAGACCACATTGGCAACCAATCTGGCGAGCTACTTCGCGCTGCGCGGACCGCCGCCCGCGCTGATCGATAACGATCCCAACGGCTACACCGTGCGCTGGCTGGAGAAGCGGCCGCGGAACAGCTGCGAGATCCATGGTGTCGCCAACTACAACTTATCAAACCATGCCACTCGCACCTGGCAGTTGCGCATTCCGAACGAGACCAGTACGGTCATCATCGACACGCCGGCCGCCCTCGGTCGGCAAGAGATTAACGAGCTGACCTACGATGCCGACTGCATTTTGATTCCTGTCCTGCCTTCGGCGATTGATATCCGTTATGCAACTAATTTCATCGCTGATCTCTTGCTCCTCACGCAGTTTGACCGGCCAATCGCCGTTGTCGCAAACCGCACCCGACAAAACACCAACAGCCTCACCAAGCTCCTGGGGATCCTGACGAACCTCGAGACCCCAATTATCGGGGTACTGCGCGACAGCCAGAATTACCTGCACGCCGCGGATCTCGGCCTGGGCATCTATGAAATGCCGCACCACAGGGTGAGAAAAGACGTTGAACAGATGGACCTGATTATCGACTGGCTCGATCAACTGCTGACGAGAACACCGGCAGAAAGCCTGGGAATGCGGAATGAAGTATGCGCTTGACAGGTCGATATAAACGGCCCGTTCGGGTCGTTTTCTGCCTGTCGGCATATGCGATGAACTGACCGACCGCACTCAGGCAATACCGTTCGTCGGTCCCGATCAAATCTGACAGCATCTGCCTGATCGAGCGGCGACTAATACGAATTACCCTTGAGCCGGGTGCTCATTCTGCCAGTGCCGTGCGATATCAATGCGCCTGGCCACCCAGACGTCATCGTGATCCTGCACGTAGTCGAGGAACTTCTGCACAGCGGCAGCGCGGCCGGGTCGGCCGGCCAGTCGGCAATGCAGGCCGACCGACATCATCTTCGGAGAATCTTCGCCCTCCGCGTACAGGACGTCGAATGAGTCTTTCAGGTAGTCGAAAAACTGCTGGCCGGAATTAAATCCCTGCGGCGTTGCGAAGCGCATGTCATTGGCGTCCAGGGTATAGGGAACCATGAGTTGTGGTTTCGCGAATTGGTAGTCCCAGTACGGCAGATCGTCCGCATAGGTGTCGGCGTTATAGACGAAACCGCCTTCCTCGGCCACCAGCCGGTGTGTGACCGGGCTACAGCGGCCAAGATACCAGCCTAGCGGGCGCTCTCCGGTTGCCGTCCGGTGAATTTCGATCGCTTTTTTGAAATGTTCGCGTTCGGTTTTCTCATCGACAAACTGGTAGTCGATCCAACGGTAACCATGGCTGGCAATCTCCCATTCCGCCGCCCACACCGCGTCGACAACTTCGGGATTGCGCCTGAGCGCCATCGCGACACCGAATACTGTGACCGGCATGTTTCGTTTCACGAACATGTTGTGGAGTCGCCAGAATCCGGCACGGGCGCCATACTCATATATCGACTCCATGTTCATATGGCGTTGACCCTCGTACGCTTGCGCACCGACGATCTCGGACAGGAATGCTTCCGATGCATTATCACCGTGCAATATGCAACTCTCGCCGCCTTCCTCATAGTTGATGACGAACTGAACGGCAATGCGGGCACCGCCAGGCCAGTTCGCCGCGGGCGGCTTGCCACTGTAGCCCTTCAGGTCTCTTGGATAGTCAGCCATTTTCCTATTTCGTTGCCGCGCCACTCTGGTACCACTGAGCGATAATTGCCCTTTCCTCTTCCGTGATCTGCGTTAGATTTCCGATCGGCATCGCCCGCACCACGACCGTCTGCTGATGTATGCGCGCTGCCTCCGCGAGGATCTGCTCGTCATTGTCGAGCACAACGCCGCCCGGTGCAGCCGGAAACGCCGGGTGCGTCGGATTCGCCGAATGACAAATGGTACAGCGTTCGTGAATGACGGACCGCAGCTGGCTGAAGTCGACCTTGTCGGCTCCGGTCGCCGTCCTGGAACCGGGCACGATTGCGGCCGCGACAGCGAGCAGAATCAGGATCGCTGCGATGACAGGCACCGGAGACGCCTTGCCCTTGTGACGGGCGACAAAGTAGATACGAATAAGGGCGCCGGCCAGCGAAATTGCAATCAGGATTAGCCAGTTGTATTCGTGGCCATACGTCATCGCGTAATGATGGCTGATCATCACGAACAAGACCGGTAGCGTGAAGTAGGTGTTATGTACCGAGCGCTGTTTTGCCCGAATGCCCGGGCCCGGGTCCGGAGCTTCTCCCCGGCTCGCGGCATCTACCATCTTGCGTTGGCCCGGAATGATCACGAAAAAGACATTGGCAACCATGATGGTGCCGAGCACCGAGCCGAAATGAATGTAAGCACCGCGACCACTGTAAAGCTGGCACAGACCCCAAGCGAGTATCCCGACAAGAACAAAAAGTACCCCGCCGAGTGCCGCGTCATCTTTGCCCAAAGGCGACTTGCAAAGAAGGTCATAGACAATCCAGCCGCCGGTGAGAACAGCGATCGCGATAGCAACGGCTGCGGGGGAGGACAACTCCGCGACAGTTCGGTCGATCAAATAGATCTCGGCGCCATACCAGTAAATCAATGCCAGCAGGAATATGCCGGACAGCCAGGTCGCGTACGCCTCCCATTTGAACCAGTGCAACGTCGCAGGTAAACGGGCCGGCGCAACTTTGTATTTCTGTGCATGATAGAAACCACCGCCATGTACCGACCACAGCTCGCCGCCGACACCCCTGGCGTCGTCGGCGGGATCTTTGACGGCCTGCAAATGATCGTCGAGCCAGACAAAATAGAAAGATGCACCAATCCAGGCGATTCCTGCAATGAAATGCAACCAGCGTGCAAGAAGGCTCAGCCAGTCGAGAATATATGCTTCCATTTCGACTCTTTATGCCTGTCGGTGCAGAAACCGCACGTTGTCGGGCAGGTCCTCGCCGCCTGATGCTTTTCGGTATCTCGCCTCGCTCGTTTGCAGCAGCTCGGCCGCAACCGCAATCGCAATTTCCGCGGGCTTCTTGCCGTCGATACCATCGATACCGATCGGACAGGTCAGTTTGTCGATGCGGGACTGTGCCATGCCCTGCTGGCGCAAGCGCTTTTCGAAACGCAGGCGCTTGGAACGCGAGCCGATCAGACCGCAATAGCTGAAGTCACCCCGCTCCAGGATTTGCTGGATGATATCCAGGTCCAGCGGGTGACTGTGAGTCATCACCAGATAACAGGCGCCGGCCGGCATCGCGGCTACTTCCAGCTCCGGACGACCACTTTCGATTATCTGCACGTTCCCGGGCAGGTGCTCTGGAAAAATATTTCTTC
>JAPUKV010000112.1 GCA_027295475.1 Pseudomonadota bacterium | reverse complement strand
CGACGCCCCAATAAACCCTGACCCCTGACCCTACCGGCCGGGCCACAGTTCCCTTCGGGTTGAGAGCTAGTTCATAACCACCTACGTTGAAACCGACATAGTATGGTTCATCGACATACGGCTTTACCCCCAGCGCCTCGGTATACCAGTCTTTGGCACGCTCTAGGTCCGGCACTCCGTAAACAACAGTTCTAAGTCCTTGCAGTCTCGACTCTCCAGTTTGTTCGCCGGAATGAGAGCAAGCGATCATAGCGGTCAAACTGATCGCAAAAACTGCCCCCATACTTGCCAACCTATTGTCCATGAAACTCTCCTCTCGCTGCCTAACGGTTCAGCGATTAACAATGCAGCGTTTGACGCGTCTATTGCCATCCTTGCAAGAGACATGACAGCCGCCAATTGGCCAGTGCAGCGGTTTGTTAGGTGACTCATTCATTCCTTGTTCGGATCGTCCATATAATCTTCTAAACCAAACGGATACACGCAACGACCCTTGCGACAACCCGCACCTCCTGCGAAGAGGTTCGGATCTGAACAGACAGCACGTTCTCCTTCGCGCATCACTTCCTGCCGCGACCAATCCTGGTACACAAGCGTGTATTTCGAGTTGACAGCAACGATTTTGCAGAAAGCATCATGAACCACGACACACTCAAATCGAGCCTCACAGGTGAACCAGGTCTCTGAAAACTGAATATCCGTCTCGTAGGGAGGTGGCTGTGCACAGCCAATCGCCAAAAAGACGCACAGTTTCGCTACGAATCGCATAGCCTCAAAGTCGCCTAACGGTTTAGCTCACTGGCGCCAGGTACCTGGCGCACTTCGTGCGAAGCAAACGTGATAACAATGCACCAAGCGTGACAGGAACCGTCCGGCCGCCAGTGCTGCGATTTTTTAGGCGTCCTGATCGTCCAAACCGAGACGTCTATGCCATTCCGCGATGGATTCGTCCGGATAGCCATCAAATACCTTATCGTTTTCCCCGTGTCGAAGCTCAACCCACGAGGCCTTTGAGCCTACCATGAGATGGGTGTGCTCAGGAGGCACAGGTAGATCTGTATCAATTGCTGAAGCGAAAGGATGAATTAGCTCCGGCCAGCGCGGATCCCAAGCCCATAGAGCGCTGCCACAAAATCGGCAAAAATGTCGCCGCGCCGGGCTTTCACTGGTCGTCCCAGAATCCCGGTCTGGCACTCTGGCACGGTACACCGTAATGTTCTCTTTACCTTGAACCTGTAGCGTCGAATTTTCCGCTCCCAAGTTGATTGCATAACCACCGCCACCAGCTGTCTTCCGGCAGATGGAGCAATAGCAAAAATTGAATGGGTATGGATGCGCTGAATGAATGGTAAAACGCACTCCGCCACAGTGACACGATCCCTCAAGGTTCATCTTCGGTCTCAGCCCTAGGACGCCTAACGGTTTAGCTCACTGGCGCCAGGAATCTGGCGAGCTTCTTGCCATTGCAACTCGTTGCCAATGCAAGAAGCATGACTGAAGCTAGGTGACGAGTCATGGGTCTCTAACCGAGCTTTCTGATGCCAACCGCGTATCTGATCTCGTCCAGATACGGCACGGAGATTTCACGCGCTTTCTCGGCGCCTTTTAACAATTCCTTTTCGACGATCGCGGGATCGTCGATCAGGCGCTGGTACTCGTCCCGGGCCGGCTTGATGTGCCCATTGATGTATTCGAAAAGGACCTCCTTCATCTCTCCCCAGGCAATACCTTCGGCGTATTTCTTCTCGATGTTCCTGACTTCGTCCTCAGTGGCGAATGCTCTGTACATGTCATAGAGCGTCGAGCCCGCGGTGTCTTTGGGTTCACCCGGCTCCAGGCTGTTGGTCTTAATCTTCATGATGAGCTTGCGCAGCGACTTCTCGTCAGCGAAAAGTGGAATGATGTTGTTGTAACTCTTGCTCATCTTGCGGCCGTCGAGGCCGGCCAGCACCGCGGTGCTGTCGCTGATGGCGGCTTCCGGGATGGTGAAAATATTTCCATAACGGTGGTTGAAGCGTTGCGCGATGTCGCGCGTCATCTCCACGTGTTGTTGTTGGTCGCGGCCGACCGGTACCTTCGTACTCCTGAACATCAGGATATCGGCTGCCATCAGGATTGGATAGCTGTAAAGCGCCATCATGATGCCCTTGTCCGGATCTCTGTTGCCGCTTTCCGAGTTGGCCTGCACAATGGCTTTGTACGAGTGCGCGCGGTTCATGAGGCCTTTGGCGGTCACGCTGGTCAGAATCCAGGTAAGGTGTGGAATCTCCTGGATGTCGGATTGCCGGTAGAAAACCGCGTTATCTGTATCCAGGCCGAGCGCCAGCCAGGCCGCAGCAATCTCGAGTGTGGAACGATTGATGCGCTCGGGGTCTTCGGCCTTGGCAAGTGCATGATAGTCAGCCAGAAAGTAAAAATTCTTTTTTGACTTGTCCTTGCTCGCAGCGATGCCTGGACGGATCGCTCCGACATAGTTGCCGATGTGCGGTGTCCCGGTCGTCGTAATGCCGGTGAGATAGATGTCCTGACTCATAAAGCTGTTCGCGTGTCCTTAGTATCCGGCCGCGTGGCCGTCCTTGCGAGACTCGGATGCGCCGTAGTAAACACCCTGCTCTTCGTCCCACATGATTGCCTGGTAGCCGCCGAAGCTGCCATCGGATTCTCCCAGTGTGTGCCCCATCTTCTCAAGGGCAGCACGGGTTGCAGCACTGAACCCTGTCTCAAGATGTATGACTCCACCGGTCGTCATGATCGTGTCAGTCGGCTCCGATGACCCGCTGTGATTGAGGCGAGCAGCATCGCCAGCCTCCTGAAGGTTCATGCCAAAATCGATGATGTTGACAATTATCTGGGCATGGCCCTGCGGTTGCATGGCGCCGCCCATCAGGCCAAAACTGATCCAGGGCTTGCCGTCTTTCATGATGAATGCGGGAATGATGGTGTGGAACGGCCGCTTGCCTGGCTCGATCACATTGGCGTGGCCCTCTGTGAGGCTGAACAACTCCCCGCGGTCCTGCAGAATAAATCCAAGATCACCTGGGGTCATACCCGAGCCCATGCCGCGATAGTTGCTCTGTATCAGTGACACCATGTTGCCGTCACTGTCCGCCACCGTCAGATAGATCGTATCGCCAACTTCCAATTGGCCATCTCCGGCAGGGTAGCTCATGGCCGCTTTCCTGGCGTCGATCAGCTTGCGCCGTTCATTCGCATACTCCTTTGATATGAGTCTGTCGACGGGAACATCTACGAAATCCATGTCCGCATAAAATTTTGCCCGGTCTTCGAACGCGAGTTTCTTTGCTTCGACAAATGTATGAACGTACTCGGCTGTGCCAAAGCCCATACTCCTGATGTCATAAGCTTCGAGGATATTCAGTATCTGCAGCGCCGCGATTCCCTGCCCGTTCGGTGGCAATTCGTATATGTCATAGCCACGGTAGTTCGTCGATACGGGCTTGACCCACTCCGATTTGTGCTCGGCCATATCTGCGTATCGAAGGAAGCCTCCTTGCTCGGTCATGTAGGAGTCGATCTTTCTCGCGATCTCGCCCTTGTAAAAGGCATCGCGGCCACCATCGGCTATTGTCTGATAGGTTCTGGCCAGTCGTGGGTTCCTGAAAACCTGGCCTTTCCTCGGCGCTTTGCCACCGGGCATGAAGGTGTCGGCGAAGCCTGCATAGTCTTTGAGGTTCTCCGCGTTTCTCGCCCAGCCGTAGGCGATGTACTCGGATACTGGGAATCCATCAGTCGCATATGCGATTGCTGGTGCCAGCAATTCACTCATTGGCAAACGTCCGTATCTGGCGTGCAGCTCGAACCAGCCGTCCACGGCGCCCGGCACACTTACGGGCAATGGGCCTCGCGGCGGAATACTGTCGAGACCCAGGTCCTTGAAGGTCTGCAGACTGAGCGCTTGCGGGGCGCGACCTGAGCCGTTGAGGCCGGTCAGCTCTCCCTTTTCGGCGTCCCAGACGATAGCGAACAGGTCGCCTCCGATGCCGGATCCTGTCGGCTCCATCAGGCCGAGCGCTGCGTTAGCCGCGATGGCCGCGTCAGCGGCGCTGCCGCCGGCTTTTAAGATATCCAGCGCAATCTGAGTGGCCAGCGGCTGGCTCGTCGCCGCCATGCCGTGCGGCGCAATGATCTCCGATCGGGAGGCAAACGGCTTGCCCGATACGCGATCGAAGCCCTGTGCTCCTGCGGACACATTAGCCATGACTGTGATCACCCATATCATTGCTCGCAATCGTCTGCTGTTCATGCATATCTCCGGGCCACTCTGGAAAAGCAGGAATGATGCCTAGATTATGTGGGGATTGAAACTCTATGTGAGCCTGATCGGAAAGGAAACCGGGTCACAGCGCCGGGGTCGCTGCGGCAGCCCGCTCCGGTTATGATGCAAGCCCATGAGCAGCAACTATGCAGAGCTGGGCGAGCTTTACCCGGCGCATATCGAGGCGATCAAAGCGCGGCACGACCGTGCGCTTGAGAAGGCGGGAGCTGGCTACGCTGTCATATTTTCCGGTGCGCCAAAGCTCGTTTTCCTGGATGACGCCTACTATCCGTTCAAAGCAAATCCGCACTTCGTGGGTTGGCTGCCGCTGACGACGACACCATTTTGCTACCTGATTCATACGCCAGGCGAAGTGCCGGTTCTTGTCTATTATCAGGAGAAGGATTACTGGCACACGCCACCTGCCGACCCGCAGGGCTACTGGACCGATCATTTTGATATTAGAGTCGTGCACACGGTAGACGACGTCGCCCGGCACCTGCCTCAGACTCGCGACAAATGTATCCTTGTTGGCGACATTGGCGATGCAGCGCATGCGTTCAAAATCGAACGCATCAACCCGGCTTCGGCGATCAATATTCTCCATTATGCGCGGAGCGAGAAGACCGGCTACGAACTGGCTTGCATGCGCGCCGCCTCCCGGCGCGCCGTGAAAGGTCACCGGGCAGCCGAGGAAGGGTTTCGTGCAGGCAAGTCGGAATACGAGATTCACCTCGCCTACTGCCAGGCGGCGAAACACACGGAAAACGAACTGCCGTACGGCAACATCATTGCGCTGAACGAGCACAGCGCGATCATGCACTACCAGCACCAGGCCCGGGAGTCCCCTGCCAGGACTCGATCGTTTCTGATTGACGCCGGCGCAAATGTGCACGGCTACGCGTCCGACATCACGCGGAGCTACTCTTTCGAAGACAGCGAATTCCGGGAATTCATCGATCGCCTGGATGCATTGCAGCTTGACTTGGTCAATGAAGTCAAAGCCGGTGTCGACTTCAAAGACCTGCATTTGCTGACGCATCGGAAAATTGCCGAATTGTTGGTCACTGCAGGCCTGGCATCCGGAAGTATTGAATCTCTCATCGAAAACGATGTCACCACAGCGTTTTTCCCGACAGGCCTGGGCCATCTTCTCGGCATACAGGTACACGACGTCGGCGGATTCATGGAGGATGAGAGCGGCAATACGATCGACAGACCAAGCGGCCATCCCTGGCTGCGGCTGACGAGAACGCTCGAGGTGGACCAGGTGCTGACAGTCGAGCCCGGGTGCTATGTTATCGACATGCTCCTCGAGAACCTGGAAGGAACACCCGGCGCTGCCATGGTCAACCGGGACAAGGTCGACTGGCTGAGACCGTTCGGCGGCGCCCGCATCGAGGACAACGTGCGTGTTCTCGCCGATGGCTGCGAGAATTTCACGCGCGCCGCATTCGCGGAACCGTAGATTTTCCGCGTGGGCAGTGTCGCCCGTCATGACCGGCGAATTCCATGAAAAGATTTACCTCGTCATTTCCCTGCCAACACGTTCATCTTCCTGGCCAGTTCCACATCGAGGCTCGTGATTCCTCCGGCACTGTGGGTCACAAGTTGTACGCTGACTTTGTTGTAGACGTTGAACCACTCCGGATGATGGTTCATTTTCTCGGCCTCGATCGCCGCGCTGGTCATGAAGCCGAAGGCTTCAACAAAATTGTCGAACTTGAAGTCCCGATCTAGTTTTCCGTTCTTGAGGGTCCAGCCGTCAAGT
>JAPUKV010000111.1 GCA_027295475.1 Pseudomonadota bacterium | reverse complement strand
CCTGCGAAAATACAGCGTATCCGAAGACAGGCGGAAGCCGAAGGTCATGATCCGAACCGCTGGTTGGAAAACGTTGAATTGGTAGCAGCGCGACAAATCGGTCGCGAAACCGTCAACTACGTCAGGAATGTATTCAAGTATTACGTGGCTTACCGAATGGCCTGGGAGAAGCGACGATTGCGTCAATCACTTGACGATATGCAGATGCTGGACCTGAGACCGGACGCCAAGGCGCAACTCGAACAACTCGAGGCAGCGCTACAGAAGGACACGCTGGCGATTTACCGATTTCAGATTGCGGGCCATACCGACGCATCCGGCTCTGCCGAGTACAATCGACGCCTTTCACGGGATCGCGCCGAGACAGTAAGGCGTTTTTTGGTGACTCGTGGGATCGACCCGGATCGCCTGGAAGTCGTTGGCAACGGAGAAGACGAATTGCTGTTGCCGGACTGGCCGCTGCATGCGGATAACCGGCGAGTAGAAATAAGAAACCTCGGCGAGCGTTCTTCTAACTAACTGAATTATATGGCGTATTCTGGCGTCGGATCTTGAGATCCGTGATCCGAAAGGACATGCGAGTTCGAGTCTCGCCGCACGCACCAGACGGCAGGTAAGGGAGCGGATCCAAAGCTGGAGGGGACCCGCTGTTGTTTCAGTTTAACCGGTTAAAAGCCAAACGCACTGAGCTGGTCACGAAGGTCTGCGTTACTGACGCAGTTGCACCTCTCATCACGAAAACGCTTTGTACACCATTTTGTTGTGCCACGCGGACATGATTGAGGACGTGGTTTTTCACGTTTTTCCACGGCGTCAAATCTCTGGTTGACGAGAGACCAGTCGCCGGTGAGATGTGCTTGTTCGATAAGGTCGAGTGTGCTCGGTGCACAACCAAGTAACAGAAATAACGAAATTATGCTAAGTGCTTTCACTTTGACGAAACCTAATAAAATTTCTCCAAAGCCCCATGTCCATCTATTGTAATTCTGCATGGTCCTGATCGGCAGCGACCATTGGTTCCATCCCGCAGAGGCAATCCCGTGTTGCATGCTTTTTGTATCACGAGGGCAGTGCGATCCGGCCAGAGCACGTCACAGATTCGCGCAAATGGGCTGGAAAAAAACGCGTGGTGTGACATTGCTCACACAATGCAGCTGCGACAACACCAGGACGCCTGGTCTGCCCGATTCGCGCAGGGTCTCTGTTTTACAATCGCTCGCAGCAATATGGGCAGCAAAACAGGTGTTTTTTCGCATTGAATCGGCTTTCTGCCAATGCGGAAATTTGAGAAACTTTGTGCAAGGCCGATAATCGCTGTCTGACACACAAGCCGAAATTCATGCGCCATTACCTGCTGCAAACTCTCGCTCTATTTCTCCTGTTGTTCACGAACAATGGCTCTACTGCGGATTACGCCAAAGGCTTCGACGCATACAGTGAAGGCGACTATGCAACTGCTCTGAGCGAGTGGCAGCCACTGGCCGAGCAGGGAGATCGGGACGGGCAATTCGGTCTGGGCTTGCTCTATGCCAATGGCTGGGGAGTGGAACTGAATGACGACGAGGCGCTCAAGTGGTATCGCTTCGCGGTGGAACAGGACCACGCCGAGGCGGCCTACAACCTGGCCGTCATGTGTGCCAACGGCTGGGGCGTACCGCAGAGCGACGATGAAGCGTTCAAATGGTATTCGATCGCCGCTGAAGGCGGCTTTACCACTGCCCAGATCAGCCTCGGCAAGATGTACGCCATCGGATTCGGAGCGCCGCAGGACAACATACAGGCCCATAAGTGGTACAACATCGCTGCGATACTCGACGACTATAATGCGGAATTTGAACGGGACGATATGGCGAGAATGATGTCGCCCGAGGACGTTGCCAAAGCTGAAGAACTTGCCGCAAAATGGCTGGCGAACTTCGAAGCAGTACAACAGCAATAAAAAACCCCGCTCCTGCGGGGTTTTTTAATTCTTGATCAAGCAAAAATCTACTTGAGCGTAATTTCGCGCATCATATACTCGCCTGTTAATTCGCGCATACCAGGATAATTTTTCTGCGCATAGTCCGTCGACGCATCCGCGTTAGCCTGGCCCCAGGCATCGATGAAAGCTTCATACCGTTCTTTATTCGGGGCCAGGTCTGCCGTGTTGGCAAACTTGATGATCAGCAGCAAATTGAAAGAACCGCTATTTTCCAGGTCGCTTCGGAAAATCGAATATTCCTCGATCTGACCCAGTTCTTTCGCGACCTCATTCGAGGCTGCCCAGGTCTGTTTGATCCCCTCCAGATAGGCATCGCCCATGTTCGCATCGACCTTGACCGTTGTTACCAGCCAAACGGCATCGCTGACTTCATAGTCGGTCCATGGTTCCAGATCAGCAAATACCGGCGACGCCAGAAACATCAGCGCCAATCCTCCAATTAGTGACTTGATACGCATCGTACTTCTCCTCCATCGTTGTTGTTGATTCTTCGCTCCCGGCGCAATATATCACCTGTAATCAATTCATTCGCGGGTGGGTGGTGTGTCAAAATATAGCTGCCAATGACGGATCGCCGGCCGTGAAAATTTCATGCACCTAAGAAACACTTTAAAAATCAATAGTAAATATGAATAATCCAGAAACTACCTGATGGCCAAGCTCTATTTTTACTACTCCTCGATGAACGCCGGCAAGTCCACGGCCTTGCTGCAATCGAGCTACAACTACAAAGAGCGTGGCATGAATACACTCGTGCTGGCGCCGCAAGTGGATGATCGCTTCGGCGCAGGCAAGGTCTCCTCCAGAATCGGTCTCGAATCAGAGGCAACTATCTTCAATAAGGAAGATGACCTCCATGGCATTGTCACCACGGCGATCAATGAGGAACCATTGCATTGCGTCCTGATCGATGAGGCTCAGTTTCTTACCAAAGATCAGGTTTTCCAGTTGGGTGAGGTAACCGACAAGCTCAATATTCCGGTTTTGGCTTACGGCCTTCGTACCGACTTTCAGGGCGAGCCCTTCGAGGGCAGCAAATACCTGCTTTCGTGGTCAGATAACCTCAAGGAGATCAAGGCAATCTGCCATTGCGGTACCAAGGCAACGATGGTGATCCGCCTTGATGAGCACGGCAAGGCCGTAACGGAAGGATCGCAAGTCGAGATCGGCGGCAATGAGCGCTACATTTCCATGTGCCGCAAGCATTTCAAGGAAAAATTCTTCAAATAGAAGTTTGAGTTTTCGGTCCAGGAATTCTTACTTTTTCGAATCGCCCGCCGAAGACGGTTTTCCGCTCAGTGTTGGCAGACACTGCGTGTTTTGCCTGGCGAGCAATTTTCGCATGTCCCCCAGGTTCTTCATGACTACCGTCTCGTCGAATCCGGTGCCGTCCAGGCTGTCGTGTTTACGCGCAGCCGGGTCATGGAACTTGATGCCGTGATTGCCGATCGAAATCACATCGTCGTGATTAAGCAAGTGGTTGTGCACCCGTCGCGAGTTCACATAGGTGCCGTTGGTGCTGTTCAGGTCCATTAGAACTGTCGCGGACCCGCGCTTGAAGAACAGCGCGTGATGCCGGCTGATATAGCGGCTGTTGATACAGAGGTCATTGTGATCGGACCGCCCAACCAGGAGCCGCGGACGGTCAACATCGATCTCACGCAAAGTCCGGCCATTGTAAGTCAGGTAGAGTTTTGGCGGTCCGGCCAATACAGCACTGGTTTCATCTTTTTCGCCCACCAGCGACGGTTTCCCGTTCGAGGTCAGCAGGCGCTCAATCTGGTCTTTCCTGATGGGAAATATATCTGCTTTCCCCATGGCCAGGCGCACCAGGCTATCGACGATCCCGGGCCAGCCGCCAGATGCACTGTGCAACGCCTCGCAAACATCGTCGGGTAATACTCCCTGTGGATCAACGCAGCCGCCTGCGCGAAGCTTTGCATGCAGGTATTCCGTCGTTTCATCCTTCGTCAGGGGTTCGAGATGGAAGTCCCCCGTCAAACGCTTGAATATTGACGCCATTGCCGGAGCTTCGACGATCGACGAGATCGATCGATCGCTTGCAAGAATCAAGCGCAGGGCGCTTTTATGCTTTACTTTCAGTTCGGCAAGTTCGCACAGCACACGCAATGCACTCGGATTCAGCGCATGCGTGTTCTCGATAATGAGCAGCGGAGCGTGATCGGAGGCGGTTTGCTGCACGACAAATACTTTGACCATATTGACCAGCTCGCCGACGGAACTGAGCTTGAGGTCGTAACCGAATTGGGACAGAACGAGCTCCAACAACGTTGTCGTATTCAGGCCTGTGCCATCAACAACCGCAACCGCGGCATCTTCTGGCAGCGATTCCGTGAAATGCTGGATAATGGCCGTTTTGCCGGAGAGGGGCGGGCCCTGGAAGAGGCCAAGACCGTGGTTATTCGTGTAAGTGTCGCTCAGGAATTGACACGCGGCTTGCTGCGAGGCGGACGGGACAAAGACCACGGGTTTCCCGTGCATCGGAAACGGTTGCTCCTGTAGTCCGGCCGCGCCTAATTCCATTACCCTGAACCCGGTGTGATTACTTATTTCTTGTTCTGATACTGTTACTTTATCGCTTTTTTTGACGTACGAAATAATCTGGGCTGATCATCGTACGCTTGACGTCAATTATTTTTTGGACCTTCTTGGGTTAATTCCCCGGCTGTCAGAGTACCACGGAAGACTCCAAAGAAGTGACGTTTGAAAAGACTACTGACTTGTTGATAATACTGCAAATGTCGCTAGGTTTACCATAAGCAGCGTGGGCATGGATTTAGGACATGGGGCGCTAAGATTTTGGCTGAATTACTGACCGGCACGGACTTGAGCTTGCTCCGCGGCGAGCGATGTCTCTTTGAAAACTTGAATTTTGCGCTAAATGCGGGCGAGTTGCTGCTCGTACAGGGCGCAAACGGAAGCGGCAAGACCTGTCTGCTGCGCTCGATCGCCGGCCTGACCGGTCTGGAGACTGGCTACATAAGTTGGCAGGGCGTCCCGACTGAGCGCGACCGCCAATCGTTCAGCGCGGAAGTCGTCTGCATGGCACACCGTGTGGGCTTCAAGGGCGACCTGACTCTTATCGAGAATCTCCGCTTCGAAACCGGTCTTCGTTCGGCAACGCTCGCGGGAATCGACGAGGTTCTGGAACGGCTGAGCATTTCCCGTCTCATCGATTTGCCGCTTCGTTGCTTGTCGGCAGGGCAACAGAGACGCGTTGCGCTGGCGCGAATGCTGATATCCGATGCGCGACTCTGGCTGATGGACGAGCCGTTCACCAATCTGGATGCCGCTGGACAGAGCCTGGTCGTCGACCTGATCTCGGAGCACCTGGCGAAAGGCGGTGCTTGTGTCATCGCCGCTCACAAGGAGCTTGAGATTTCCGTGCCGGTGCAGAAGATTCAACTGCAATGAACAGCGATGCAGCAAAGATACCGGGACTGTGGCATGGGCTGAGGGCCATCGTCCGGCGCGATTTGCTGCTGGCATGGAAACGCCCAGGCGATGTGTTGAATCCGCTGTTCTTTTTTGCAATGGTCAGCGCGCTGTTTCCGCTCGCGGTCGGGCCCAGTGCCGAACAGCTGGCAATCAGCGGCCCAGGTGTCCTCTGGGTAGCGGCACTGCTCGCGACGTTGCTGTCCCTGAACAGCCTTTTTCTGAGCGACTACGAAGACGGCAGCCTGGATCAGATCATTCTCAGTCCGCAGCCGCTGCCATTGCTGGCTCTGGGGAAAGCCGCGTCGCACTGGCTGAGCAGCGGCCTGCCGCTCGTCATAGTTTCCCCGCTCGTCGCAATGACATTCCGGATGCCGGTCGAAACAGTGGCTGTCCTGATGGTGACCCTGGTATTCGGGACCATCAGCTTGAGCCTGCTGGGATCGATTGGTGCGGCGCTCACCGTGGGCCTCAATCGGGGCAACGCCTTACTGAGCCTCTTGATTCTGCCGCTGGCCATGCCAATCCTGATCTTCGGTGCGCGCACGGTTTCTCTGGCAGCGGCCGATGATGCCGTGGCGGCGGGCATTTATTTTCTGGCTGCCTATTGCATGCTGGCCGTAACCTTTGCACCGTTCGCGGCGGCAGCCGCCTTGAAAATCAGTAACGAGTAAAATAACCGTCCATGTGGAAATTTCTGCACAAGCTCGCTTCACCGCCACATTTCTATGATCTGTCGGCGAAGATCATTCCCTGGTTCAGTGTCGGCGCACTGGGTTTCATCGCTTATGGAACGATAGCGGGCCTGTTTTTCGCGCCTGCCGACTATCAGCAGGGCGATGCGTTCCGAATTATTTACGTCCATGTGCCGGCAGCATATCTGTCGATGCTGGCTTACACGGCGATGGCCGTCTCGGCCGGGATCGGCCTGATCTGGCGCATGAAGCTGGCACACGCCGTTGCGGCCGCCGCTGCACCATTGGGCGCATGGTTTACCTTTCTGGCTCTGGCCACCGGCTCGATCTGGGGCAGACCGATGTGGGGTACCTGGTGGGAGTGGGGCGACCCGCGACTGACCTCCGAACTCATCATGTTGTTCCTCTATTTCGGCTACATGGCATTGCGCGGCGCCATCGATGACACGGCGAAAGCCGATCGCGCGAGCGCCGTACTGGCACTTGTCGGTGCGGTCAATATTCCCATCATTCATTTCTCCGTCGAGTGGTGGAGTTCACTGCACCAGGGTCCGACGCTCGTCAGAGAAGGGGGCCCGGCGATTGTGCCTGCGATGATGTATCCGCTGCTGGCAATGATCATCGGTTTTTCCCTACTTTTTGCGGCGCTGCTGCTGGCCCGCGTAAGATCGGAAGTGCTGTATCGCGAGCGCCGCACCCATTGGGTTCGGAAACTCCTGATGCCGTCGGAGGAATCAACGTGATGGAATTGTTCGCGATGGGGGAATATGGGCCTTTTGTGTGGAGCTCTTACTTTTTGACACTTGTTGTCGTGATCGTAAGTGCTGTTCAGGCGAGACATCGGCATCGCCAGATTGCAAATGGCATCAGACAGAGATTGAAAGCTGAGGAGACCAGCGAATGAAGCCCAGGCAACAACGTATGCTGGCGGTAGGGCTGGCAGTGGCAGGACTCGCCATCGCTGCCGTTCTGACCTTGCGCGCCTTCGAAGAAAACTTGATGTTCTACATCGAGATTTCCGATGTCGTGCAGGGCAACGTCCCCCAGGATCGCAATTTTCGGGTAGGTGGTCTGGTGGTCGAAGACAGCGTGATCCGAAAACCGGGCGAACTGGAAATCGAATTCACGGTAACTGACCGCAAAAACGAGCTCACGATACTTTACAGTGGCCTCTTGCCGGATCTGTTTCGGGAAGGTCAGGGCATCATCGCGCATGGACAACTGGGCGATGACGGCAGGTTTGTTGCCGACACGGTGCTCGCCAAACATGACGAGAACTATATGCCGCCGGAAGTAGCAGATTCGCTTGCAAAACATGTGGCTGACAAGGCCGCAAACCAGACGGTTGCCGAAGAAGCGACCGGCACCGCCGAATGATTCCGGAAATCGGTCATTTTGCATTGATACTGGCGCTGTCTCTGGCAGTTTGCCAGGGAGTCATGCCACTACTCGGCGCTCATCGTGGCGATGCGGCGCTCATGGCCGTCGCACGGCCCGCCGCGCGCGGACAATTCGTATTCGTTGTTATTTCCTTCGCTTGTCTTGCGTGGGCGTTCCTGAACGACGATTTTTCCGTTTTATACGTTGCTAATCACTCGCAACTGGCCTTGCCCGATGTCTACAAGTTCTCCGCCGTCTGGGGTGCCCATGAGGGATCGCTACTCCTTTGGATTCTGATTCTGTCGGTCTGGACCGTCGCCGTTGGCCGCTACAGCAGGGACTTGCCGGAGTCTTTCGCCGCGCGTGTCCTCGGCGTCCTTGGTTTGTTGAGTTGCGGCTTCATGCTG
>JAPUKV010000110.1 GCA_027295475.1 Pseudomonadota bacterium | reverse complement strand
CAGATAGGCATCGGCTCAGGTTGCTATAATCGTCTGCAAAACAATGCGAGCGTGGTGATATCGGTGAGAGCCAGAGCAGGAACAGTCGATCAGAATCTTATTCAGGCAAATTCGCAACGCAGATACGAGGTCCGTCGCGACGACATTCCTCTCTCCTGCCCGATGCCTGGCATGTATCTGTGGAATTCCCATCCAAAAGTCTATTTGCCCATCGAGGAAACCGGTGAGGCCAAGTGCCCGTATTGCGGGGCGGTGTATATCCTTGCCGACTCGGCTGACTAGGCCGATTTCTCTTTAATTGTAAGGAATTGGCGCCTAAATGTGCCGAACATCAGCGAAGTGCCCGGATCGCGCTCGATTTGCCGATGACAGCAACGTAAGCTGATATTCGGCCTGTAGGACCAGTTTAAGGGCTCTAAAAGGCGCTAAATATCTCTAAATGTTGCAAAAATAGCCGAATTCCCGCGAATGCGATAACGCGGGAATGTGGGTTTTACCGCAAATGAAGTTAAAATCTAGAAAAATCACTAAAAAACCTCGAAATGAGCCGAAAGCCGCCAAACCATTCATTGTGGACGAAATCTTCTGAGGATCGGTAAACTTGAACGAAAGTGTCCTGCAGACTGGCAACGCCTCCATCCTTTTTGACAGGGATATTTTCGGACAAATCTCCGCTGCCGAATTCACTGCTGCGGGCTGGCCGGCTTGTTCCCCGGTCACGGGCCGGCTTCGGTCTTCCGGCCGCGGCAATACCATGATTGTGAAAGGCGATCAGGGCGAATTCGTTTTGCGCCACTTCATCCGCGGCGGGCTGATCGGCCGACTCATTGCAGACAGGTATTTTTGGCTAGGTGAAGATGCGACGCGCGGGTTCGGCGAGTGGCATTTATTATCGAAACTCTCGGCCATGGGATTACCGGTGCCGCGGCCGGCTGCGGCCCGTTATATTCGCTCAGGCCTGACCTATAAAGCGGATCTGCTGACGGTCCTCATCGCTGACGTATTATCATTGGCGGATCGAATCGCAATACGGTCGCACACGAAAGAATTCTGGCAAAAGCTGGGCAGAGACATCGCAGCCTTTCACAAAGCGGGCGTCTTCCATGCTGACCTGAATGCCTACAATATTCAGATCGACAAGAACGACAAGCTCTGGCTGGTGGATTTCGATCGTGGCAGATTACGCCAGCCGGGGTCATGGCAACAAAAAAACCTCGCCCGGCTGCACAGATCGCTGCAGAAGATCAAGCGGCTGGATCCTGAATTGCATTATTCCGAGACTAACTGGGAACAGATTCTCGACGGTTATTTCAGCTCATCCAGGTTCGCATAAGCGTCAGGCAACGGTTCCGGCCTGCCTTTGAATTTGCGGTAGGTCCAAATGTACTGCTCCGGACAACGGCGAATTTGCTCTTCGAGAATCGCAACATACTGCTTTGTGTCTTCCACAGGATCGTCGCTCGGAAAATTTTCCATCGGTGGCAGGATCGTCATGAGGTAGCCGCCCTCGGGAAGACGGCAGACGAACCAGGGTATTGCGACTGCTTTGCCGAGTTTTGCCAGTTTGGATGTGGCGGTATTGGTCATGGCCGGCTCGCCGAAGAACGTGATCAGCACGGATTGTTTGCTGCGGACCGACTGATCAGGGGCAAACCAAAGGGCCACACCCGACCGGAGGCTGCGAACCATGCTTCGCACATCGCTGCTTGCAATCGTACTTTCCGCCATGCGCTCGCGGGTCGTTCGCAGGATTTCGATCAGGAACTTGTTGGGATGCTGCTGAAACACCGCGTCGATACGGGGACAAATGTGCTGCATGATGCGTCCACTTAACTCCAGGGACGTAAAGTGTCCGGTCAGCAGAATAACGCGTTTGCCTTGCTGCAGGGCCGTCGTCAGATGCTCTGCTCCGTCGATTCGACTCATTGCAGCAATTTTCTCACGCGACGCCCAGCGGGCGAGACCAAGCTCCATCAAGGATGCGCCAATTGATTCGTAATGTGCCAGTACAAGGGCATCCCGCTCATCCGGGGTCAGCTCGGGAAAGCAAAGTTCGATGTTCCGCCGGGCTGTCGCCCGCCGCTTGATATCGAAACGGTGCAGCAGTCGGCCGACAGACTTAAAAAAACGCAAGCGCACATGGTACGGAAGCAGAAAACTCAGGCGAAGCAATCCCAGAATGAGCCAGAGGTACCAGGTGTTCGGCGTCCAGAAGTGATATAGCGGTTTACGTTTGTCTGCCATTATGAGTATTGGTGTACGGGCCTCTTTTTTGACGCGAGTTTAAAGGAAAAAACGGCAAAAGGGGTCGAACCGCTAAGGGGCCTTAAAGGTTCGACCCCTTATTCCTTTATTTCCCATCGTAGGGGGACGGCTCGGCCTTGAAGCGGCGGTGAATCCAGTAATATTGCTCCGGCGCCTGACGAACCTGTTCCTCAATCAAGGTATTGATCCGGCTTGCATCCGTCAGCGCATCGCCCGATGGAAAACCGGTCAAGGGTGTACCGATTTCGATCCGGTATCCCGAAAGGTCAGGCTTCCGCAGCCACAGCAGTGGCAACACGGCGGCAGCGGTTTTTTGCGCGATTTGCGCCACATTGATCGATGTCGGCGCCGGGACAGCAAAAAAGGGTACCATCACTTTGTTGCGGGCCGTCGTCGCCTGATCGACCGTAATGAGAATTGCCCGGTTTGCCTTCAGTCCTTCGATGACCTGGCGAAAACTCTTTTTCGGTATTGCTTTTCCGACGCCGCGCCGGCGCCCTGCGTACACGATGGAATTGATTTCCGGATTACTGAAAGGTCGAAACACAACATCGAAATCCACGACGAGCGCGAGCAGTCGCCCGGCCAGTTCCATCGAAGTAAAATGACCAGCAATCAGAATTACGCCGTGCCCCCTTGCGAGGGCAGCCTGCAAATTGTCCATGCCACCAATTCGCGCCAGGTCACGAAGCCGTTCGTCGGAGGCCCAATACGCAAGTCCGGATTCGAAGAGTCCACGGCCAAGTGAACAGAAATGGGCGCGAAGGAGTTTTTGCCGTTCAGCGATTGTCATCTCGGGAAAGCAGAGTTCGAGATTTCGCGCAGCGATCGCCCGTCGCTTACGCGCAAAATGAAAAACAAATCGGCCGGCGAGGCGCCCTAAGCTCATCTGTACGCCGTACGGAAACTTGCTGGACACTCTTAGGCATGCCAGCAGCAGTTGCACGCCCAGCTTAGCCGAGCGCCGCTTGATCAAGTGTGCAGACTCATGGTCGGTGTGTTGCTTGTACGGTATTTCTGGGTCTTATTCTGACATACCGTCAACGTAGTCGTCGCTACCAGACTCATCAGCGAGCGGATCGTCGGCGCCGGATTCGTTGGCCGGAGTTTCATCCGTTTGTATGCCGACGTGAAATACCGCAAACCCGGGCATGACCACCTGGTTGCGCGCCATGCCAATGATGCGGCCCGAGTACGGCGAATACAGTCTGCTGCTGGCGTTATTCATCGGGTCTGTGATCGTTCCGAGCAGGTCGCCCTGTCTTACCGTGCTGCCGAGGCTGACATCGGCCAAAAGAATACCGCCGCGATTTGCTCGTATCCAGGTTGACCGGTAATAGACGGGTTCCGGATCACCCCACAGTCTCATCTTCTTGACCATGCCGAGCGTATGAAGAAGTGTCTCGATGCCTTTTACACCGTGCTTGACTTCCTTGAGTTCAAGCTGTGACGGTCCGCCGGCTTCGAGTGTTACGGCAGGGATGCCGGCCGAGGTTGCAGCATATCGCAGAGTACCCTTGGCCGGACTGCTGTGAAGAATGACCGTGGCGCCGAAACCCTGCGTCAACGTGACGACATCGGGGTTTCGCAAATCGGCGCGCAACTGGGGAAGGTTGGTGCGTTCGAACGAACCGGTGTGCAAATCGATCAGTGCGTCACAGTGGAGAACGACCTCGACGAAAAACGAATAGGCGATTCTGGCCGCTGCGCTGCCTGTGGGGTTGCCGGGAAAGTAACGATTCAAATCACGCCGGTCGGGCAGGTACCTCGAACTGCGCCGAAAACCCTGCAGATTTACGATGGGAACGCCGAGGACGGCGCCCGAGAGTTTCTGCGGGTCCAGGTCATGCATGATACGACGAATCATTTCAATGCCATTGAGTTCGTCGCCGTGAACGGCCGCTGTCAGGCAAAGCGTCGGGCCCGGCAGTCTGCCATTCACAGCCAGCACCGGAGTAGAAACTGGCACCCCTTCGAAGAGTTCAGTCGCAGTCCAGGACAATTGCTTATAGGTGCCTGGCGCAATTTCTGCATTCAAGAGTGCCAATGGTTCGGCCAGGCCGTCGGCAGTAGTCACTGCGTCGGCCAGCGGAATGACGGGCGGCTGGTCAGCGGCGGGATCAACGATTGGGTCTGCCGGTGAAACCACCGCAGCGGAACCCGAGTCGCTATCGTCGGTCGTATCCTGCAGACTATCCGCGTCATCGTCCGGCGGATAAATTGCGCCTTCGCTGGCCCACAGATACGCACTGCAAGAGAGCAGCATCACGGCAGTGATGGCGCTTAGCAGCGTTTTCAGTCGGCTCTCGAATTTCATCGACACGGTTTTACGGAGTTATGGGCTCTACGGCCTTGTTGTGACAGCCAGATTACCTCAAGCTATACGAAAAAGGGGCAAATATCTGTGAACTATTCAATAATTTAGGACTCATTTCTCAGTCAAAATCCCGATTTGACCCTATGCCAAGCATATCTCGCATTCTTGCCCTTTTCTTCCTCCTTGCTGCCCTGCCGCTGGCCGCAGACCCCAGCCAATTCCCGCGGCCGACCGAGCTCGAGCCGGATATCAACTTCTGGATTTCAGTATTTACCGAATACACGAGTGACCAGGGCGTATTGCACGATAATCGCAATCTCGCTGTGACCTACGAGGAATTCGATATACCGGCGTCCGTTAGCCGCCGGGAACGAAATCGGCGAACCGGGGCACGTCGGAAGCACTATCAGTCGGTGTTGCGGACGCTGGCGAGCGGCAAACGCGACAAATTGACAGCCGAGGAGAAGCGCGTTCTCGAACTCTGGCCGGCGGCTGTGACGAACGAGGTGCTGCGTGACGCCATAAATCGGATCAGGTATCAGCAGGGCCTTGCTGATCGATTCCATGCCGGGCTTGAGCGGGCAGGCCAGTACCGCAGTCATGTCAACAATACATTCACAAGGCTGAAAGTGCCCGTTGAACTCGCCGCGTTGCCGCACGTCGAGTCGTCTTATAACCCGGACGCCAGATCACATGTCGGCGCATCCGGGATCTGGCAGTTCACAACGAGCACCGGACGGCGATTCCTGCAGGTCGATCACGTGCTCGACGAACGAAACGACCCTTACGCGGCCACTGAAGCGGCGGGCAAGTTGCTCGCTTACAATTATTCGATTGCCGGCAACTGGCCGATGGCGATAACGGCCTACAACCATGGACTCTCTGGTGTGCGGCGCGCGATGCGCAAGTTTGGTGACACTGCATACGTGCGCATTCTCCGCGAATACCACAGCAGGACATTCGGCTTTGCTTCCCGGAATTTCTATGTTGCATTCCTCGCAGCCATGCAGGTAGACCAAAATGCGGAACAATACTTTCCGGGTATCGTGCCGGACCGTCCCATCGACTATGCGACGGTGAACCTGCCGGCTTATGTATCCGCGGACTCTGTTGCCAAATCGCTCGGTGTCAGTCGGGCCGATCTGGCACGCCACAATCCTGCCCTGCAGCCGACGATCTGGCAGGGCAGCAAGCACTTGCCAAAGGGCTACGGAGTCAGAATGCCGCGCAGCGTCTTGACGGGGCCGATTTCGCAGTTGATTGCAGCGCTACCGGCAGACGAACAATTCGAGAGGCAGTTGCCGGACCTGTTTCACACGGTTGCTCGTGGCGACACTTTATCGGAGATCGCCGAAGCATATCGGACCAGGATATCGACACTGGTCGCATTGAATAACCTCGGCAGTCGGCATCGCATCAGGGCTGGGCAACGCCTGCGTTTGCCGGCGGCCGGGCCGGTTTCCAGTGTCGCGGCTGCGGCGGCGCCGGCGGTCGTCGAGCCCCAGTTGGTTGCTGTTCTTGCCGACGCGCCAGCCACTGTCGTTCCGGCTGGGTCGCCGGAGGCGGAAAAAATCAGCCCCGGCGCGTTGGCGGACCAGCTTGTTACCACTTTACGCGGTGCGATGCGGTCGACTTTGCTGTCTGATCCGAGCGACTACAGTGTCGCCGCCGACAATACGATCGAAGTCCAACCCCTCGAGACACTGGGTCATTACGGCGACTGGCTGAGCATAAAGACTCAGCGCCTGCGCGACATAAACGGTCTCGCGTTTCGTGCGCCTGTCGTCGTGGGGCAACGCATCAGACTCGACATGAGCCAGGTAGCGGCGGAGTCCTTTGAAAACTTGAGGACTGCTTACCACCGCCAACAGCAGGACGCGTTCTTTCGCAACCACACGATAACCGGCGTCAAAGAGCACACCATCAAGAGAAATGAATCAGTATGGATTCTGTCGCTGCGTCAGTATGACGTGCCCATCTGGTTATTTCGCCAATACAATCCGGCGCTCGATTTGCACAAGGTCCGTCCTGGTACGCGTATTCGGTTTCCCGTGTTAGCAAGCGACGATGGCTAAGGTATCGAAGCTGATAGTAATCCGACTTCTGCCCGTGCTGCTAATAACAGCATCAGCAATCGCATATATCGGCCACATCGAGGGCCCCGATGCCTACGCAATACGCAACGCCGTGCCGATGATCGTCTTTTCAATCCTGTCAGCGATTACGCTTTATCGCGGCAGCGGCAGCTGGGGTGGCGCGGGCTGGCGCTTGCCGCTCGGTACGCTGGGTTTCGCGATTCCTGTACTCGGACTGTCCTTGTATCTTCACTATGCGTACTCGGTCGATCTCGACGGCATGTTCAGCGGCGGCGAACATCCGCAGGCGCTGTTCCGTTTTCTGCCCTTATATACCGTCGTCGCCGGTGCAATCGGATTTGCGATCGGGTGGATCGTCGGCCGCAATGTTTGATGTCACGTAATGTAATCCCGCACGTTTGCAGATACTGTCTGGTCTGCTAGTCTTTTACCGGCACTAATGAGGATCTGATTCGAGATGATTTCCAGCAAAAATCGCTTGCGACAACATACGGCAATTCTCAGAGCCTGTTGTCAGGTATTGATCCCGGTTGGTCTGGTTGCGGTGGCGCCGATTTCTCCAGCCGGCGATTTTCCCGTGGCCGACAAGGTTGTCGTTGAGAAAGAAAAGCGCAAACTGCACCTGATCAGGAACGACGCAATATTCCGGACGTTCGATATTGCGCTCGGCATTACGCCGGTCGGCGGTAAAGAAGAGGAGGGAGACTTCAAAACCCCCGAAGGCCACTATATGCTCGACACCAGGAATTCTGACAGCGACTTTTTCCTGTCAATCCATGTTTCATACCCGAGCTCGAACGACCGGCGTGCGGCTCGGGCCAAGGGCGTTGATCCGGGAGGGCAGATAATGATACACGGGCAGCCGAACAGCCCTACCTATTCTGCCGCCTATTACAAAAAACAGGACTGGACAAACGGCTGTATTGCAGTCTCCAACTCCGACATCATCGACATCTGGTTGATGACGCAAAATGACATCCCAATTGAAATCCTTCCCTGACCGGGCTTCGGCCGTCAGCGTCGACAGTGAACAAATCGTCGATGCAGAAGTCTGGCCCGAAGGGAGTCTGGAAATACTTTCCCAGGTCGAAGTCGATCAGCTGCGGAATCAGGGGGAAGGCGGGCTCTACCCGGTGCTGCGCCGTTGCATACTCGCTGTCCTGAGCTCAGGCGAAAATACCGACGATGCCCGGGCGATCCTCGAGAAGCACAAGGACTTCAGCGTCGGCATCATTCAGCTCGATCGGGGCCTCAAACTCTCCTTGAAAGGTGCGCCGTCTGCCGCCTTCGTCGATGGCAAGATGATACGCGGCACCCGGGAACTCCTGTTCGCGGTGCTTCGCGACATCGTTTTTACCAATAACGAAATCAGAGAAAGCGGGCGGTTCGATCTGAAGTCGTCCGACAACATCACCAACGCAGTCTTTCACATCCTTAGAAACGCCAGGCTTCTGCAAACGCACTCGGATGCTGACGTTGCGGTCTGTTGGGGCGGCCATGCGATCAGCAGGGACGAGTACGATTACACCAAGAAGGTCGGCTATGAATTCGGCCTGCGTGGCATGAACGTATGCACGGGCTGCGGTCCCGGTGCGATGAAGGGCCCGATGAAGGGCGCCACTATCAGCCACGCAAAACAACGCATCCGGGACAGCCGGTATATCGGCATAACCGAACCGGGAATCATTGCAGCGGAATCACCGAATCCTATCGTCAACGCCCTGGTCATCATGCCGGACATGGAAAAACGACTTGAAGCATTTGTCCGTCTCGGGCATGGCATCACCATTTTCCCCGGTGGCGTCGGTACGGCGGAGGAAATTTTGTATGTGTTGGGCGTTCTACTGCATCCGGACAATGAAAAAATACCGTTCCCGTTAATCATGACAGGTCCTGCCAACAGCGAATCGTACTTCCGGCAGATCGACGAGTTTGTTGCTGCGACACTCGGAGAAAGTGCACAACGCAGGTACAAAATAATCATCGATGATCCGCCACAGGTAGCCAGAGATATGCTCAACGGACTTTGCCAGGTCAGAGATTTTCGAAAGCATAATGGCGATGCTTACTATTTTAACTGGCGCCTCAAGATTGATAATGATTTTCAGAAGCCTTTTGAGGCAAATCACGAATCGATGCGAGCTATCGAAATTCATGAAGATCTGCCGGTGTATGAACTCGCAGTCAATTTGCGGCGCGTTTTTTCAGGCATCGTTTCTGGGAATGTAAGGGAAGATACGATCGCCGCCATAGAGGAACACGGGCCGTTCGAAATCCGTGGTTCGAAAAAGCAAATGAGGCTGCTTGACCGACTCTTATCCGCATTCGTTGCGCAGGGGCGCATGAAGATCGCCAGCGAGAGCTACTCCCCGTGTTACCAGGTGACAAGATAGGCCGCTGCCCCGGGCGGGTCATATTCTGTTAAATGGATCGCAAGGTGTTACAGATCGGGCCGATGATTAAGTAAAAACCAGCTATAACACATTGATTTTCATGTAGAAAATCGCTGCCGGCATTGTGATGCAGTTCCTGTGACATTGGTGGCCGGCAACGTAGCATTTGCTCAAAGGATGTACCGGGCAAACCGCTATGCAGGACAGCAAAGAAATCAATTGGGCAAGTGACCACAGCGCCGAAACGCAATCGGAATCAGAAGATTCCCCAACGCAGTCGGAATCGGTAAATTCTGGACGAGGCGCAAACTCGCATTCGAATGGTTCGTCCGACGCGGACGCCTGGCAACAGTACCGCAAATGGGTTTCCAAAGCGCCTGTTCCCAAAGAGCGTCGTGGCGGGATCGATCCGTCGCTGTACACCTGGAAAGGTTACAGAAACTGGACGGAGCAGATTAAACGCAACTGGTCCGAAGAATAAGAAAAACGCGCACCACGATCGTCAGGCTCTGCCGGGCAGAAAAACCAGATAATATTTCCTCCCTTTCGCGAAAAAAGAATTGTTTTTTTTGCGTTCTTACACGCGTTGCCCCTCTTTTTGTGACGCAGTCGTCTATAATTAGAGACAAGCAGATTATGTACTACGATGAAGTACACATCACCCTGATAAAACTCGAACGAGTTCTCTCTTCTGACAAAAACTCAAGGTGTAATTCTATTTGCAAAGCAAGCTGTGATCTGTCTCACGGCGGTGGTGGTAGCAGGTGTCTATAGTCCGCATTAGTGACTAACGATTCAAGACAACATGAGTATGTCAAAGAATTATTCACAAACAGACTCGCCCGTCGAGGTACTAACAAACGAAGCAGCAAGGAAGCGCTGGGAGCTCTTTCATCTTGCGATTGCTCATGCAAAGAAATTCAACGCAGTGGCATTGCAGGAAGCTGAAATATCTACCGCCGAGCAAAAACGCGCCGACCCGTTGCTGTCAGTCGCAGGGTAAAGGACAGGTGAAAAAGTTGTGGAGCGCCTGATTCAATACCTCGACGAGATCGAGGATCTCTTTTATGCGGCGCCGCTAATCGCGGAGCAGCTGCGGCGTGCGATTCAGCGAATCCTTTTCCTGCTTGGATCAATTAGCGTGCAAGTTGCAGGCATCGTTCTTGCACTCACGCACCCACCGCTCGCACTGGCAGTTGTCGCATTGTTGCTGGTCGGCCTGCTCTTCCGGGCGGTCATCATTCCGGTGCCGCAAGCGATCGCGGCAAGCTAGATTCTGTTCACGGCACAAATCGTTCGACGCTACAAGGTGTCGAGCGGATCCTCATAAGGCCCTTGAAATACTTCAGATTGGCACTATCGTGTCTGTCGTTGTGTGACCTGTATTTGAGGAGATGAAAAAGGTGAGCGAGAACCAGGGCCGGGAAGTACTGGGGTTCCAGACCGAAGTGCGGCAGCTGTTGCACCTGATGATCCATTCATTGTACAGCAACAAGGAAATATTCCTGCGGGAACTGATATCGAACGCCTCTGATGCAGCGGACAGGCTTCGGTTCGAAGCGCTTGCCGCTCCCGAGTTGTTGAAGGAGGACCCGGACCTCAAGATCCGCATTGAGTACGATGACACCGCAAAGACCGTTGCTCTGATAGACAACGGTATTGGCATGTCCCGGGACGAACTCGTCGAAAATCTCGGTACCATTGCAAAGTCCGGAACCGCCGACTTCCTTCAGCACATGACCGGTGACGAGCAGAAAGACGCTCAGCTGATCGGGCAATTCGGCGTCGGCTTCTATTCTGCATTCATCGTCGCGGACAAAGTGGAGGTGGAATCCAGAAGAGCGGGGCTGCCGGCGGACCAGGGCGTTCGCTGGGAGTCTGATGGTCAGGGCGAGTTTTCGATCGAAAATGCGGATCTCCCGGAACGGGGAACCCGCGTCACTTTACACCTCAAGGACGCAGAGTCCGAATTCTCGGAGTCGCTGCGTCTCGAAACCCTGATTCACAAGTATTCGGACCACATCGCTTTTCCGGTCCTTTTATCCAAGGCGGGTGATACCGATTCAGAGCCGAAAACAGTCAATTCGGCAACGGCCCTGTGGACCAGGTCGCGATCGGAAATCAGCGCAGACGAATACAAGGAATTCTACAAGTATCTTTCGCACGACTTTGCGGACCCGCTTTGTTGGAGCCATAACCGGGTGGAAGGCAAGAAGGAGTATACGAGCCTCCTTTACATTCCGGCAAACGCGCCGTTCGATCTTTGGAACCGGGAAGTACCGCGGGGACTGAAGCTCTATGTGCAGCGCGTCTTTATCATGGACGAGGCGGAGCAGTTTCTTCCTTTGTACCTGCGTTTCGTGAAAGGAATCGTCGATTCTGCCGATCTGCCGCTAAATATATCGCGGGAGATGTTGCAGCGTGATCCTGAACTCTCAGCCATGCGCAAAGCATTAACACGCCGGGTGCTCGATATGTTGAGCAAGATGGCGACGAACAATCCAGAGGACTACGAAAAGCTCTGGAACGAGTTTGGGCAGGTCGTCAAAGAGGGTTTCGTAGAGGATCAGAAAAATTTCGAGAAGCTGGCAAGACTGCTTCGATTCGCAAGCACCCATAGCGGAACTGACAAACAGGACCAGTCGCTCATGGACTACGTCGGCCGCGCGGGAGCCGAGCAGGACAAGATCTACTACATCCTCGCCGAAAACTTTGCGACGGCAAACGCAAGTCCGCATCTTGAACAGCTGAGGAAAAAGGGTATTGAAGTGTTGCTGTTATATGATCGCATCGACCCGTGGATGGCCGGTCACCTGTCGGAATTCGAAGGCAAGACCTTTCAGGATATTGGCCGCGGTCAACTGTCCCTGCCCGACGCGGAAGGGGAGATCACGCAACAGGCTGTAAACGACGAGCATAAGCCACTGCTGAAGCGTATCAAGCAGGTTCTTAAAGACAGGGTCGAGGCGGTCAACGTCAGCCAGCGCCTCGTCGAATCACCGGCCTGCGTCGTCGCTGGCGAACAGGATCTGGGTCCACAACTACGGCGCATGCTCGAGACAACCGGGCAAAAGCTGCCGGAGGCGAAACCGATTCTGGAAATCAACGTCAGCCACCCACTGTTGAAGAGGTTGTCCGCGGAAACCGACAGCAGCATGTTCGATGAATTGTCAGAAATTGTTCTCGATCACGCGTTGCTTGCCGAAGGAGCCCAGCTCGACAATCCGGCAGACTACGTCCGCCGCATGAATCACTTCCTGTTGGGTATCGACCAGAAAAAGTCCGAAGCCCCGGACCAACAGTCCGAGACTTCAGACGATCAGGCCGAAAATACCGGCAATCACGAATAACGATCGAAAGCTTAAATCTGCGGATCGTTGCTCCGCATGTGCGGGACGACCAGCGCTCGCTCCATGCCACTAAAGAACAGTTCGGTCAGGATTGCGAGCATGGCTGCCGGAATGGCGCCCTGAAGAATCAGCGAGCTGTCGTTCAAAGCCAGACCGGTAACGATCGGGTCTCCCAGCCCGCCCGCGCCAATAAATGCCGCGAGCGTCGCGGTGCCGATGCTGATTACCGCTGCCGTCCGTATTCCGGCGATGACGTGCGGCATCGCAAGCGGCAGCAACAAATACCGAAATTCCTGTCGCCGACTCATAGCCATTGCGGCCGCCACCTGGCGATAAGCGGGCGGTATCGTGAGCAAGGCTGTGATCGTGCTGCGTGCAATCGGCAGGAGAGAATAGAGAAACAATGCGAGGATAGCCGGCTTTTGTCCGATGCCCATGAACGGAATCAGCAAGGCGAGCAACGCGATTGACGGAATCGTCTGCAAGAGACTCGCGAAATAGAGAAATGCGTTGGCCAGTGTTCGGCGCCGGTGCACGAGCAGCGCGATCCCAACGCCGACCAGAATCGCCAGCGATAATGCCGTCGCAGTCAGTTTCAGATGCCGTCGCGTGTTTCGCCAAAGCCGGGGAAGTATTGTCGGTCGGGCGTCAGTCGCCGAAACCAGGCCCGCGTCACGGAGAAATTGCGCCGCGACTTTCGGAATGCTGATTCCCGGTTCCATTGCCAGCCGATTGAGCTGCTGCATCCTCGCATCGTCGATTCTGCCGCTCATTGACTCGAGCACCACCTGTACTTCGGCAGGCAATCGATCATGTGTCAGATAGGCCGCAAAATATTCGGGAAAGTACTCGAGATCATCCTCGAGTAGCACGAGGTCGTAACGAGTGAGCTCGCCGTCGGTCGAATAGGCGGCAATGACGTCCAGTTGTCCGTCCTCGATGGCCTGATAAGCCAGGCCGTGATCGATGCCGTCTACGTCCTGGGTCAGCCCGTACAAGACCTTCAGGCCGGGCCAGCCATCCTGACGATTCAGGAACTCGTGCGGAAAGGCAATTCTCAAGTCGTCGTGATCGCGAAGATCGGAAATCTTGAGAAGACCCGCGCTTCTTGAAAGATGCGCAGGGATTGCTATTGCATAGGTGTTATTGAAGCCCATAGGCGACAACAAGCTCAGGCCCTGCTCGGCGAGCGCGGCTCGGATGTCAGCGGCGCTCCTGATCCCCGGCTGCGCGAGGATGACCTCGCTGATCGTCCCCGTATACTCGGGATAAAAATCGATCGCCCCGGTCAGCAATGCCTCGTAACAGATCTTCGTGCCACCCATACCGAGACGCCTTCGCACTTCAAAGCCGCGGTCTTCCAGGAGCTGAGCGCTGATCTCGGCAAGAATATAGCTTTCCGGAAACATCTTGCTGCCAACGACGACTGCCTGGCTGTGGGCAGCCGAGACTGCGAGCAACAGGGAGAAGGCTGTCATGAAGCGCTTATTCATCCGAGCTTGCCCGAGAGCCCGGTGCAAAGGTGACCGACATAGCGGTTTGCCGGTCGATTCATCACTTCATCGACGGTTCCGTGTTGTTGAAGCCTGCCGTTCCTCATTACCACGATATCCTGTGCGAGATTGATTGCCTCCTGCGGATCGTGCGTGACGAGCACACAGGAAACTGCCGCGTGTTGTTGCAAGCTCAGAAACTGCTCGTGGATGCTTCGCCGTGTAAGGGTGTCCAGCCCCGAAAACGGTTCGTCGAGAAGCAGGAGTTCAGGATGCAGCATCATTGCGCGGCACAATCCGGCTCGTTGCTGCTGGCCGCCGGACAGTTCGTGCGGATACCGGCCGAGCACCTCTTCCGGTAGTTGCATCAGGTCAAGCAGTTCCTTGAGTCGCGATGTGCTGTCCGGTTCGCTCCAGCCGCTCAGCCTGCCGGGCAACACGATGTTATCGCGGATCCTGAGATGCGGAAAAAGCGCCACGTCCTGAATCGCGTAGCCGATTCTCTTCCGAAGGGGCCTTGGTTTGTCGTAGTCGATGTTTGCACCCAGCGTCTTTACTGTTCCGGAATCGGGACGGAGAAGCCCGATAATCAGTTGTACGAGGGTCGATTTGCCGCTCCCGCTCTCGCCGAGAATTGCCGTGGTTTGTCCCAACTTGAGCTTCAACGAGACATTTTCGAGAGCGACTACATCGCCTCGGCGCAATGAAACGTCGTGAAACTCGGTAGCGCTATCGTTCACGTTGGTGGTGGCGTTGACCAGCCATCTGGCAGCGGTCCCTGGTCGGAAACGATTTCGCGGTGACCACTCCAGGTGGCAATAATCGCTTCGGGCGTACCGATCCCGGCAGCACGCGGATCTCCGCATGGGCCGAACCAGTGATTTTGCGGTGCGCCCGTGGTGCGGCCGCGCATGCCGCAATAGGTCGTGCCATTGACGGTCGCGCCCAGCACTTTCTGCAGGAAAAGGGCATCGTTGCTGACAACGCCCGCAGTCAGGTGATGCGGAATCCGTTCCAGGATGTCGAGCAGCATCGGCAGCTCGGCATCGGTATAGGTCACAGCGATCTGGAACGGACCAAACAACTCAGTCGTTATGAGCTCGAACTGAGCCGTGCCGAACGCGCTCAATGGTACTCGGACCGCCGTTGCCTCGAGTGCGCCGTAACAGGCCGGAATTGAGTGACCTTCGAGCGTTCTGCCACCAAACAACAACTCCGCATCGGGGGTCGCCAGCAGGGCATCAATGTGCGCCAGCATTTTTTCGTTGGTCCAGGTCAGGACCGGTCCCAGCGTAAGGTCGTCAAGTTTGCGTCGTGCCGCGAGCTCGGCCAGCTTCGGCAACAACGCTTTTTCCCAGTTCTCGTGCACGAAAACTATGCTCTGCGCCGAGCACTTCTGACCGGAGGCACTGTATGCGTCCTGATCTGATTGCCAGGCTACATAGTCCAGCCAATTCACCTGAAAGTCCGGGCCAATCACTTTCCAGTCAAAGCCGGCGTCCTCCAGCCGGACGGCGCCGTTAACGACGGTCGAAACATGTTCAGCGACAGAGCTCGAGCCCGTGAACTGCACCATGCGGATGTTATCTCTTGCTTCGTCAAGCAGTTTGCCCATCTCGGCGCCAGGGCAGTGAATCAGGTCCACGTCGGCCGGTGGCAGACCGGCGTGGATAAGCAGGCGAAGAAATTGCTCGAAAACAACGCTGACTTTGGAGTCGACTTTGACTAATGGACGGTTGCCCATGAACAAAGCGCCCATGACCTGCAGAGCAGGAATCTCGATTGGGAAATTAAAGGGCGCGATAACGACCACTGGACCAAAGGGCCAACGGTAGCCGTGCGTTTCCTGTCCCTGGTAATCCCCCGGATTCGAAAACCCGCGACTCAGGAAGCGCACCCTATCGCCGGAGAAATTCTCGAGAAACACTCTCGTTACCGTCACTTCAGCGGCGCATTGTGGCCAGCTCTTGGGCATCACGCGCTGGATGAGTCGGGTGAAATAATCAGCAACGTTATCCTGTCGGAGCAATGCGGCCGCCCTGGCGCAGATAGCGCCAAGTGCGAGGTATCGATCAGGGTTCTTGAGCGGATTGTGCAATCCGGACTTGGGGCAGCTCCTGAGGCCCTCGATAAACGGCGCGTGAACCCGTGTATCGGGAACATGGAGAAACCTTTGGCCGTTCATCGGGTCAATGATGTCGTCCCGGACATGGTCCGCATCGAGCCAGGACCCGGCGACGAGGTTCTGGACATGTCCCGGGCTGGCCTCGGTCATGCCGTGTGCCGGATCGACAGTGGCAAATGCAGGGACTTGAGACATAGTGTCCTCCGTTCTAACTGGATGTGGCCAAGCGCCTTGGAGAATATGATTGTACTGGGCGGTTGCGAAGCCGTCATGTGTGTAGAATTCGGAAAGGGGGTGCGCAATGAAAAATCCGGTGGTTGATTCCAGGAAGCAGCGAGACAATCTGCGGGACAAGCTGACTGACGAGCAATACGAGGTTACGCAAAACAAGGGGACGGAGCGCGCGTTTACAGGCAAGTATGTCGACCATAAAGAAGACGGGTCCTACCGGTGTATCTGTTGCGAAGCGGAGTTGTTCAGTTCCGCGCACAAATTTAAGTCCGGGTCCGGCTGGCCGAGTTTTTGGCTGCCGCTGGCAGCGGAGAACGTCAAAACGGTGACGGACACGAGCCATGGGATGACGCGTGAGGAAGTCGTGTGCAGCAATTGCGGCGCTCACCTCGGTCATGTTTTCGAAGACGGTCCGGAACCGACGGGTCTGAGATACTGCATTAATTCGGCATCGCTGGATTTCGACAAATCCAACTAGGATTTTCATTATTGTGCGGCGTGCAGCCAAGCGTACAGGCAATAGTTCGGCGCGTCGCCGTCACTTCACAAAGGAATGGGACAGGATGAATTTCAGGAAATCAATTTCAATATTTGTCTCGTTATTTGTTTTGACAGCCTGTGGTCAGCCCGCATCGGATACGTCTGGTCAACTTACAGATGCTGCCCCGGCCGCCCAAGAAGCGGCTCAAAAAGCAGAGTTACCGTTGGTGGAAATCGCGCCCGGCCTTTCGATGAGAATTCTGCAGGAAGGGGCCGGCGACACGGCCGAGAATGGTCAAATAGCCGTCGTGCATTACACAGGTTGGCTTTATGACGAAACAGCGGAAAACAGCAGGGGAGAGAAATTTGACAGCTCTGTTGACCGCGATGAGTATTTCAGCTTCATGCTGGGCGCCAGACGGGTAATACGGGGCTGGGATCAGGGTGTCGTAGGCATGAAGGTGGGAGAAACCAGAGAATTGACGATTGCACCGGAATTGGCCTACGGAGAACGCGGGGCCGGCAACGTTATTGCCCCGGGCGCGACACTGGTCTTCGAAATCGAACTGGCGGCGCTGCAGGGCACAGAGCCGGCCGCATCGGAATCGCTGTGATCATTGCTACCTGTGATGATCGGTACTTAATCAGACACACACTGTCAGATCTAATCGAGACCAATTACCGTTTGACACCCGGAAGCGGCCATTGAGATGGTTGAGTCCTGAAGGGCCGCTGACGACCCAAAGCTGCCGTCCGCTGCAACCTTATTTTTAGTTACCTCTAAATGCTTGATCATGTCGATTTTGGTACGGCCGACTACGAAAAGAGTCGCGAATTTTACGTCGCGTGTCTTGCGCCGCTCGACATTCACCTTGTAATGGAGATTGAACGGCAAGATGGGACCGCCGGGGCGGGATTTGGTCGCAACTCTGTGCCGCGATTCTGGATAGGTGAAGGCTCCGCAGTCAAAGGGCGTCTGCATATCGCGTTTGACGCCGAGTCACAAAGTGCTGTCGATTCTTTCTATCGCGAAGCGCTGAAGGCCGGAGCGCAGAGCAAAGGTGAACCGGGGATACGTAGTCGATATGCACCCAACTGGTACGCAGTATTTGTGTACGACCCGGACGGCCACACTATCGAAGCGGTTTACCATGACCCGGAATAGGGTCGCTTTTGGCCGTTCGCTGCTTGTCGGAATTTGGTTTTTCCGAGCATTTGAATGATCGCTTTGGGGTAAAGCGGTCTATGGCGCCGTTATCCTGTTGGGCGGTGTCTGTATGGTCGGGTCTGAGCTTTTACAGCTACCTAATCTGACGGACGGTGTCATAGTTGGTCGAACCTGAAGACGGCTTTTCGGCCATTAGCTGACATTCGAGGCTGATAAAGTCGGATGACTGCTATCGACCGCGGCTATGTCAAAACGCAAAGTGACCCGAGCCGGCGGTCGTCCGCCGCAATTTGAAAAAATCTCTTTTTTACGGAACCTGTAGCTACTTCAAGGTTGTCAGAGAATTGGACGACGTCGGCGAGGTCAATGGAATGCCGATTTCGAGGGTCCTGTCTCAGCTACTGGTAGCGACTGAATTATGGGTGAATCGGCCATATCCTCGAGTTCCGGATTTAACCTCAGTGCCTTGGTGGGTGCTTCATCGGCGGCGCTGACGAGCGTGGCGTCCAGCATCTGCTGTATTGGGCCGCTGGCCATTACGCTATTGGGTGTTAATGGCGCCATTCTCGGTGCAGCCATCAAGCCATACCGACCGTACCTGCTCACCGCCGCACTGGTCCTCCTGGCATTCGCTTATTGGCGTCTTATGAAGTCGCCTGCCGGGGGTGAGGGGACAAGCTGTTCGATTCGGGCTATGCGGCTGCAAAAAATGGGGCTGTGGGTCGGCGTCGTAATCTGGGTTGCGGCCGTCATTATTGGCTATGCCGCAGATCAATACTGGCTTTAGGAGAGAGTTATGAATCGTATAATTCGGGCGGGAACACCACTCGTCACAGCGTTGTTGCTGTTCGCAACGGCTGGCAACACAGCAAGCGATTTTACTGTGCTTGACAGCAGCCTGGGTGAATTGAAATCCGCCTTTAACGCCGACACCGGAAAGCTTCGGCTGGTTATGTATGTGAGTCCGACCTGTGGAGG
>JAPUKV010000011.1 GCA_027295475.1 Pseudomonadota bacterium | reverse complement strand
CTTCTGCAACGATCAGGAGCGGACGGCCAGCTTTGGCTACGCTTTCAAGGACCGGCAAAAGATCCCGTATGTTCGAGATCTTCTTCTCATGCAGAAGCACTAAGGGCTCCTCCAGCACAACACTCTGACTCTGCTGGTCATTAATGAAGTAAGGTGACAGATATCCGCGGTCAAACTGCATGCCTTCAACAACATCCAGCTCATTCGCCAGACCGGAACCTTCCTCAACCGTAATGACGCCTTCTTTTCCGACTTTCTGCATTGCCTCGGAAATGATTTCGCCGATCTCAGTGTCGGCGTTGGCAGAGATGCTGCCTACCTGAGCAATTGCCTTATCGTCTTCGCAGGGCTCCGACAGCTTCTCAAGCTGTTCAACGATTGCAATCGTTGCTTTATCGATACCGCGTTTCAGATCCATCGGGTTCATGCCGGCGCCAACAGCCTTCAGGCCTTCACGCAGAACGCCCTGAGCAATCACTGTTGCGGTGGTCGTTCCGTCACCGGCGACATCGGAGGTATGGGAAGCAACTTCCCTAAGCATCTGCGCACCCATGTTTTCAAACTTGTTATCCAACTCGATCTCTTTAGCAACAGACACACCGTCTTTCGTGACAGTGGGAGCACCAAAGCTCTTGTCGAGCACTACGTTGCGACCCTTGGGACCGAGGGTCACCCTCACGGCATTCGCCAGGATGTTCACACCTGCAAACATCTGCCGGCGGGCGTCGTCGCTGAAACGAATTTCTTTAGCAGCCATTTAAATATCCTCTTGAATTCTGAATTTCTGTTGACTGAGACGTCTAGCCTTCGATGACGGCCATGATGTCGTCTTCCTTCATCACCAGAAGCTCTTCACCGTCAACCTTGACCTCCGTGCCCGAGTACTTGCCAAACAACACCTTGTCACCGGCCTTGATATCCAGTGCACGGATCTCGCCGCTCTCAAGAATCTTGCCGTTGCCGACGGCAATGACCTCACCCTTGATTGGCTTTTCGGCCGCGGCGTCGGGAATGACGATACCGCCGGGGGACGTGCGCTCTTCTTCCATGCGCTTGACGATGACTCGATCATGAAGCGGACGAATTTTCATCGTTTATATCTCCTCTAAACTATTGATTATTAACCGACTTCGCGGCTTTCGAGGCGAGAGGCTGTTAGCACTCTACCTCAGGGAGTGCTAATGATAGGGCCGGTCCTGCAAAATTCAAGGCCCGCAAGGCTTCCGGCGACAAATATCGACCTGGTTCAATGACAGGGAGGCCATCGGCCGGTATCCTGCGTGTCCGTTGTGGGATCCCAGTTCACATAATCGGTAACAAACCCGGCCTTATTGAGGTCAATTCATTGAGTTCAACGCCCGATCAAAGAGACCCGTTCACTTGACCGCAAAGACCCGTCGATTCCTGACCGTACTAGGCAGCCTTGTCTTGCTTCTGCCCGCAATGTCCGTCTTTGCATTGGGTGAAGAGGACGTCCTGAGACCAGAGGCCGCCTATCGATATGCGGTGACCGATACGGGCGATGCGTTGGAGATCGACTGGGCGATCGAGGACGGCTATTACCTCTATCGTCAGAAGATGTCCTATGCCAGCAGCACGCCAGCCATCGTCCTTGGCGCGGCCGAGATGCCCGCAGGCGAAATGCACGAGGATGAGTTCTTTGGTGCCCAGCAAATTTATCGCGGCCGTTTTTTTGTCCGCCTGCCGTATTCCGTCGAGGGTGAACGGCCGGCGTCGATGGAGCTCGTACTGAAGTCACAGGGCTGCGCGGATCTCGGCATCTGCTATCCGCCGCAGACCTGGACCGAGACGGTCAGGTTGGTGGCAGCGAATACCGTTCAGGCAAACAAGCCTGACAAACTAATATTCGGCAGCTTGTTCGGCAAGGCACCAGATGATTTCTTGCCGGTTGACGAAGCATTCAAGCCAATGCTTATTCCGCTGGACGGCAACACCATCGAAGTATCGATACAGGTCGCCGCTGGCTATTACCTTTATAAGGACAAGATATCTGCTGAGACACGGTCCAACCGTGTTCAGCTTGGCAGAATGGAATTACCTGCTGGCGAAATGAAGAACGATGAGTACTTCGGCGACATGGAGGTGTATCACAACGATGTCTTCGGCAAGCTGCCTTTGGTACGCGCGACACCGGCGGCAATGGACCTCGATATCGATCTGAGTTACCAGGGGTGTGCGGACGGCGGCATTTGCTACCCGCCCACAACGCGGACTCTGAGTGTGATACTGCCGACGGCTACCACGGTCTCGGCGCTGGCCGCCATCAGCGATCGCGCGCCGCCGGTTTCGGAGCAGGCAAAGCTTGCCGAATTGATCGGCACAGCCAGTTTGTGGGTGGTTATCGCCACCTTTTTCGGCGCGGGCCTGCTACTCGCGTTTACGCCCTGCGTGTTGCCGATGGTACCGATCCTTTCAGGGATCATCGCTGGCGAAGGCGAAAACATCAGCACGGCGAGAGGGCTATCGCTGGCATTTACCTATGTGATGGGCATGGCGCTGGTCTACACAGCCGCGGGCGTCGCGGCGGCGGCAATCGGCTTGCAGATGCAGGCGATTTTCAATCAGCCGTGGGTTCTGACGTTGTTCTCGGGACTTTTTGTCGTGCTCGCGCTCGGCATGTTCGGGCTGTTTGAACTGCAGATGCCAGCCGGCATCCAGAGCCGCCTTGCAAATATCAGCGGCAGCCAGAAGACCGGCACGGCTATTGGCGCGTTCGTGATGGGTGCACTGTCTGCGCTGATCGTTACTGCCTGCGTCGCACCAGCGCTGATCGCTGCCCTGACCGTCATGGCTCAATCGGGAGATATGCTGCGCGGTGGCACCGCTCTTTTCGCAATGAGCCTCGGCATGGGGACGCCGCTGTTGCTGGTCGGCGCATCGGCAGGCAAGCTGATCCCGAAAGCAGGACCCTGGATGGACGCCGTCAAAAGCACTTTTGGCTTCATGATGCTGGGCCTTGCAATCTGGATGATGTCCCGCGTTCTGCCCGGCACCGTAACGCTCGCGCTCTGGGGCGTGCTGGTATTCATGGGGGGCGTCTATCTCGGTGGACTGACCACCCTCACGCCCGCATCAGGCGGCACGCAGAAACTCGGCAAGGGCTTCGGTCTCCTGGCGATCATTTACGGCGCCGTGCTGCTGCTTGGCTCGCTGGCTGGCGGGCACAGCATGCTGCAACCCTTGTCAGGTCTGGGCGCTCCGGGGCAACTTGGCGTCGCAGAGCATCGCGGACTCGAGTTTCGCAGAATCAAGACCGTCGACGACCTGGATCGGGCGCTCGCGCAAGCATCCAGTCAGGGGAAGACAGCGATGCTCGATTTCTATGCCGACTGGTGCGTTTCCTGCCTGGAGATGGAGCACTACACATTCACCGATGCAACGGTGCGGGCGGCACTGTCCGGCACGATACTGCTGCAGGCGGATGTTACCGCCAACGATGAGGAAGACCAGGCGCTCCTGAGGCGATTCGGTGTCTTCGGGCCGCCAACGATCGTCTTCTTCGGCAAAGACGGACTGCAACGAAATGGTTATGAAGTGGTCGGATACATGAAGGCGAAGGAGTTCGCCGCGCATGTACGCCTCGCACTTGGTACTGCGGACGCAATCACAGCACAAACGACACGGGCACAAGAATGAAAAAGCACATAGCGATGGCGGGCCTGTTAGTCGCATCTGCCGCTCTCGGATATTTTCTCTTCAACCGGTACGCCGAGGATACCCTGCCGGTCGCGCCCGACCCGGTCGGCGGCGATTCCGTCGCCTTTACGCTTCCGGATCTCGACGGCAACCCTCACCAGTTATCAGAGTGGGCCGGCAAGGCTCGTTTGGTCAACTTCTGGGCAACATGGTGTGCGCCGTGTCGTCGTGAAATCCCGCTGCTGAAAAAAACGCAGGCTGAACACGCGGGAAACAATTTGCAGGTGATCGGCGTGGCGGTCGACTTTGTGGAACAGGTAACGCAGTACGCGGAAACAGCCGAATTCAATTACCCGATACTCGTTGGGCAGGAAGATGCCATGGCCGCGGCGGAGGCGACGGGGATCGATTTCATCGGGCTGCCGTTTACGATGATCGTCGCGCCTGACGGACGCCTCATCAACACGCACATCGGGGAGATCGTTGAAGACCAGGTGCAGCTCATCGTCGAGGTTTTCGACAAGTTGCAGAATGGCGAGCTGGACCTCGACGGCGCCAGGTCTGCACTGAAAGGCCTCTAGAGCACCACGAAAACCACCACTCCGGCGATTCGCCGCTCATAGATGTCGCTAAACTTGCGCCATCTACCTTGAAAGAGGCTAGAATTGTTGCCATCTTCGGCTAACTGGTGCTGGTCACGAAGAAATGCCAAGCCTTTTGCTGATAAACGGACCCAACCTGAATCTTCTTGGCAGCCGCGAGCCAGGTGTCTACGGCAACACCAACCTGGCTGACGTCGAGAACCGTCTGACGGATCTCGCCGCCGAACTCGGCCATAGCTTGCAGTGCTTTCAAAGTAATGCTGAGCACGAGATTGTCGATCGCATACAGGCGGCCGCAACCGACAAAACCGATTTCATCCTGCTGAACCCCGGCGCGTTTACGCACACGAGCATTGCGATGCGCGACGCGCTTCTGGCCGTCAGGATTCCATTTATCGAAATACACCTGAGCAACGTGTTTGCCCGAGAGGATTTTCGACACAAAAGTTATTTCAGCGACATTGCCGCGGGTTGTCTATTCGGCCTCGGTGCCTACGGTTATGAACTTGCGCTCAAAGCTGCTTCCTGTCAGCTTGAGGACGCCGAGGAAAAATAATGGACATTCGAAAAGTAAAAAAACTAATTGAACTGTTGGACGAGTCCGGCATCTCGGAGATCGAGATCACCGAAGGAGAAGATTCGGTTCGCATCACCCGTAATCCACCGAGCGTAGTCGCACCTGCACCTGCCTATGTAACGCCGGCATATGCCGTGCCGGCGCCGGAGGCGCCGCCCGCAGCTCCGCTTGCTACCGCAGCGGCCCCCGCGGCAGCGGATGACTCCGACGGCTATGCAGTGATCGCGCCCATGGTCGGGACGTTTTATGCGGCGTCTTCGCCCGGATCGCCGCCGTTTGTCCAGGTGGGCGATCATGTCAATGAAGGCGACACGCTGTGTATCGTCGAAGCGATGAAGATGATGAATCAAATCGAGGCCGAAGTGTCAGGGACCGTGAAGTCGATTCGCGTGCAAAGCGGCGATCCTGTCGAATACGGGCAGATACTGTTCGTCATCGATCAGCGACAGCCCGAGTAATCGACCGACATCGCCATGTTGGAAAAGGTCGTAATAGCTAATCGCGGCGAAATCGCCCTGCGTATCCTGCGCGCATGCCGCGAGATGGATATCAAAACCGTCGCCGTGCACTCGACAGCAGACAACAATCTCAAACACGTGTTGCTTGCCGACGAGACCGTGTGCATCGGGCCACCCGCATCGATAGAGAGCTATCTCAATATGCCGGCGATCATCAGCGCAGCCGAGGTTACCGATGCGGTAGCCATACATCCCGGATACGGTTTTCTCTCGGAGAATGCAGATTTTGCCGAACGCGTCGAGTCGAGTGGTTTCGTGTTTATCGGGCCGCCAGCGCACGCAATCAGACTGATGGGCGACAAGGTATCTGCCATCCAGACGATGAAGTCGGCGGGCGTACCCTGTGTGCCAGGATCCGACGGCCCGCTCGGCGAAAATGCGGATGACAATCTCCGCATGGCCCGCGAGCTCGGCTACCCGATCATCATCAAGGCATCTGGCGGCGGTGGCGGCCGCGGCATGCGCGTCGTGCATTCGGAAGCATCGCTGCCTGGCGCCATTAGCGTCACTCAGGCAGAGGCTCGCGCGGCATTCGACAATGACGTCGTTTATATGGAGAAATTCCTGGAGCGGCCGCGACACATCGAAGTCCAGGTGCTGGCTGACAATCACGGCAACGCAGTACATCTGGGAGAGCGGGACTGCTCGATGCAACGCCGGCATCAGAAAGTCGTCGAAGAAGCGCCGGCACCGGGAATTACGGCCGAACAACGCGCACGTATCGGCGAGCGTTGTGTCCGCGCCTGCCAGGATCTCGGTTACCGAAGCGCCGGCACATTTGAGTTCCTGTACCAGGACAACGAGTTTTATTTCATTGAAATGAATACCCGGCTGCAGGTCGAACATCCCGTCACTGAAATGATCACTGGAATCGACATCGTTAAAGAACAGCTGCGTATTGCAAGCGGCGAAGCGTTGAGCTTCACGCAGGACGACATTCAGTTTCGCGGGCACGCAATCGAGTGTCGCATCAACGCCGAGGACCCCAAGACATTCATGCCGTCACCCGGACTCATACCGCTTTGGCATGCACCGGGCGGGCCCGGTATTCGGGTAGATAGCCATATCTATAGCGGATACAAGGTGCCGCCTTATTACGATTCGATGATCGGCAAGATCATTGCACATGGCAACGACCGTCCAACCGCAATCGCGCGCATGAAAAACGCGTTGACGGAGATCGTGATCGAAGGCATCAAGACGAACGTGCCGCTGCACCAGGAAATTTTTCAGCATTCAGCGTTTCAGGCAGGCGGTACGGACATTCATTACCTGGAAAAGCGACTCGGAATTTGACGGCATTGATCAAATCGCCAGCCACTATAGCGACGACCGAAAATGCGCGAAAAAACGGCGTTGCGGATGGACTGTTTGTGACACAGGAGGTAGCAAAGATCAGCGGAGCGGTTGATATTGTTGACGCGAACAGACTTGCTGAGCCCCTGGTGCAAAATGCCCGGGAGATCAGCGGCAGAGTGGTTTCCGATGGCTCACTGGCGCTTTCCGGTATTCTTACCGAGCGCGCCGAGGGCGCCATCCACGCCTATCGCGAGTGGATCGCTTTTGAGTTACCAACGACAGACCAGACCTGGGTTCGTCTGGTCGGCAAGAGGATATGAGTGGCCGGCATGTTTACGCAATGCCCTGATTGCCAGACAACGTTTCGTGTAAGCACCAAGGTGCTGCAACAGGCGGACGGGCGCGTGCGTTGCGGTGGTTGCGGTAATGCCTTCAACGCACTTGAGCACCTTGCCGAGGACGACAAGCATGAGGCCGAATCGGAAGATCAGGCAGTGGAGCAGACAACTGCGCCCGACGACTTCAAGACGGAGCATAACCAGGAACTCCTCGACACACTCAACAAGCTTGCCGGCCCTGATGTCAGAATCGAGGACACGGGCGTCGAGTGGCTTGTGTTTGATGAAGACGACGAGGGTGAGTCGCCCACGGAATCGGGTGGCGAGGGCGAGACGGACGACACAATTTCTCCGCGCTTTGTGATTGAGGGTGGCCCAGACGAAGAAGCACCCGGAAAACCGGTGCTTCACGGCCGGCATGATGACTTGCCGGAACCCGTTGCCGACACGCAGGAATCTCTCGACCTCCCGGAGACGGAGGAAGCTCTGCCGCCATTGGCGCCAGGTGAACGTCGTTACGACGACAGCACCGTGCTTCCCGAGGAGTTTGGAGACGAAGACGACCTCGATGAGCTACCGTTTCTGGTCGAACCTGAGAGGCTAAAACGACGGGCCAGCGATCGCGAAGCAGCTCAGGACACCGCCGCGTTCGATGCGGCACAGGCCGACCTCAGCTTGAGCGAACCCGATGATTGGATAGAGCTTCTTGACGAAGTGGACAGTGCGGACTCGATGGCTGAGGAAGATGCCGAAGCGATTGCCGGAGCGGACAGTGACGTAACTCTGGAGGCATCTGCTGAGGAGGAAACCGGGGCAACAGATATTGCAGAGCCGGAAGCTGGTGACGATGAGCCCGCCGAAGCCACCGGTGAGTCTTCAGATGAAGACCTGCCCAGTTATGTCGATTTGCAGTTCATGAAACAGGTCAAGGCACTGGGACTGGAAGTCACAGGAAGTCATGAAATTGCTGACGATGAAGACGAGGCGAACGAAATTCCGGACGCGGTTGAGGGTGAGGAGGTCGCAGCCGAAGGGGAAGAAGCTGAAGCGCCGCAAGCGGAGAAGGAAACGGACCTGGAGGAGTCGGCTCTCGAAAAAGAAGATGTCTTAGCGGCGCTCGAGTCGTCCGGAGAATTTGAAGCGCGAATTTCCGCTGCGGCAAGGGCCCTTGCGGGCAAAGAAGTCGATGAGGCCCGGGACAGCGATGACCAACAACCTGACCAGACTGAAGAAGATATCGAGCCTGAGAAGCCCGAACACTTCGTGCCCCCTCAGACCGAGGAGGAAATGACCATCAATCAGCAGATTGACGAGGAGTTGCTCCGGGCCACCCAGACATTTGACGTATTTGCCACGGCAAAGATTGAGAGCCAGAACGTTAGCCAATTTTTCGACGAAGACTCTCCGATGGTCGAGACGATCATCATGGAGGGCGAGATGGTCCGCGGCGCGTTGCAGGACGAGCGTCGAAAGCCCGACAGTTCTGAAAGCGAATTCAAGAGCCCGGGACGGCTGGAAGACACCTACTCCCTGAACAGGGGCCTGGGCAAGATCCGCGGCGGCAGACGGGCCGGCGATCCGCCCAGCTACACCGTGATTGCCAGCGTCGCCCTTTTGGGCTTGCTCCTGGTTGGCCAGATCATGCACCAGGCTCGACAGTCACTGGCAACATACGGTGCATTCAACCATACGATTGGACCGATCTATCGGGTACTGGGCCAGCCGGTGACACCCGAGTGGGACATCAAAGGCTGGCAGTTTGAGGCCACCAACGGCAGTGTCGATGAGCGCGAAGAATTGCTGACGATCTACTCGCGCATAGCGAACAAGTCGAGCCAGTCTCTGCCCTACCCGCTTGTACACGTCTCTCTTACCGATCGATGGGAGGAAATTATCGGCAGCCGCGTGCTGGAGCCGAACGAGTACCTCGCGGGCGACCTGGACCCGAGAAAACCGGTTCCGTTCGGCGAAAACTTTTCCGCCGTAATCACAATAGCATCGCCATCCGCTGAGGCCACAGGATTCAAATTGAATGTCTGCTACCGAGTCGCGCAAGGCCGTGTGCGATGTGCAACGGGAGACTTCAAGGACTGACACCTCGGGACTTGCCTCCTGTGAAAATTGGACCCTATCAACTTGCCAGTCCTTTTCTGCTGGCGCCGATGGCGGGCATTACCGATGCACCGTTTCGTCGCCTGTGCCGCCGATTTGGCGCTGGCATGACGACCTCGGAGATGACGACCGCCGATATCAACCTTTGGAATACAGCCAAATCCCGGCGCCGCCTCGATATCGACAACGATGCGGAACCTCGGGTGGTACAGATCGCCGGTTCTGAGCCCGGGAAAATAGCGCATGCGGCGACGCTCTGTGTGGATCGCGGTGCTCAAATCATTGATATCCAGATGGGCTGGCCTGCCAAAAAAGTCTGGCGGCAGTTCGCCGGTTCCGCGCTGCTGCAGGATGAGGGCCTTGTCGGTCGTATTCTTGACGCGGTTGTCGCCGCCGTCGCCGTACCCGTCACGCTGAAAATTCGTACCGGTTGGGATCGAGATCACAGGAACGGCATTATCATAGCCAGGATTGCACAGGACTGTGGCATCCAGGCGCTGGCGGTTCACGGACGCACCCGGGCGTGCCGATTCAAGGGGAACGCCGAATACGAAACGATTGCGCAAATCAAGAACGCAGTCGACATCCCGGTGGTTGCCAATGGTGACATACGAACAGTGGAGAAGTCGCTTGAGGTTTTTCGTCTAAGTGCCGCAGACGCCTTGATGATTGGTCGCGGCGCGCAAGGCCGACCCTGGTTCTTTCGTGAATTGAATTACTTTTATAAGACAGGCAAAACTGTTCTGCCGTTAGCAAAAAGTCAATTGCGTGATACTATGCTCGGCCACCTTAACGACTTGTACCGGTTTTATGGGGACACAACCGGCGTTAGGGTGGCTCGCAAGCACCTTGCCTGGTATTGCACCAGTCTGGAAAATTCAGAGGAGTTTCGCCGTCAGGTGGTGCGGGTCGATAGTGCTTCCGAGCAAATTCGCCTTACGCGGGAATACTTCAGCCGTAGCGCAAGAAAAATTTCTGCAGCAGCATAAAGAATTCCGCTCGGTAGCCGTCAATAACAAGAGTCGAATTAACGTTTAGCTCTATTTAGGGGAAGTTTCGAAAAGTGGCTAACAGTAACTCCCAGAAGAAAAAGCAGATTTCGGCCCTGAGAAACAACAAGCCGCTACGCCAACATACAGAAGAAGCACTCAACAGATATTTCACCAGCCTTAACGGTGACCAGCCAGGACAGCTCTATGATCTTGTACTTGGGGAGGTGGAAGAGCCACTGTTCAAGGCTGTTATGGATTACACCCGCGGCAATCAGAGCCAGGCGGCCGGGATTCTCGGCATCAATCGGGGTACGCTGCGCAAGAAGCTTAAAATTTACTCGCTGCTCCAGTAAAGGCCATTCATGTTGACAGTACGTCGCGCGCTTATCAGCGTTTCTGATAAGCGTGATCTCATTCCATTTGTATCCGGACTTGCGGACCTGGGTATCGAGATTCTCTCGACGGGTGGCACCTGCCGGCAATTGAACGAAGCCGGCATCGAGGCGATCGAGGTTTCTGCGAAGACCGGTTTTCCGGAGATCATGGACGGCCGGGTGAAAACCCTGCACCCGGTCATTCACGGTGGGCTTCTGGGCCGGCGCGGGAAGGACGAAGCGGTCATGACGGAGCATGGTATCGAGCCGATCGACCTTTTGGCTGTCAACCTGTACCCGTTCGAGGCGACTGTTGCTGACCCGGATGCGACATTGGAGGACGCCATCGAGAATATCGATATTGGCGGCCCGGCAATGATCCGCGCCGGAGCAAAGAATCACGACGGCGTCGCCGTCGTCGTTGATCCGGACGATTACGACGAAGTACTCCAGGCGCTCAGGAACAACAAGATGTTGCCAGAGTACCGGCGACGCCTCGCAGCCAAAGCCTATGCGCATACATCAAGCTATGACACGGCGATCGCTAAATATCTCTCACAGTCATTGAATGACAATCCACTCGGCGCCAGTTTTCTGCATGCCGGCAGCCTCGTGGAGAAACTGCGTTACGGTGAGAATCCGCATCAGGACGCTGCTTTTTATCTCGACCAGGTTCATGCCCGTGGCGCTCTGGCGACCGCGAAGCAGCTGCAGGGAAAATCACTCTCATACAACAACATCGCCGACAGCGATGCCGCACTGGAATGCGTCAGACAATTCAAGGAGCCGGCCTGCGTCATCGTCAAACACGCAAACCCCTGTGGCGTTGCGATCGCAGACGACATTCTGTCGGCCTACGAGCGGGCGTTCGCAACCGACCCGACATCGGCGTTTGGCGGGATTATCGCATTCAACAGGCCACTAGACCTTGCAACAGCAAAGGCAATCACGGAAAACCAGTTTGTGGAGGTCATCGTTGCACCAGGCATCGAAAAGGATGCGCTTACCGTAACGGCTGAAAAGAAGAACGTGCGCATTCTGGAGACCGGGGAATGGTCCGGCGGCCCGATCCCGGAACTGAACTACAAAAAAGTGTCCGGGGGTCTCCTGGTACAGAGTACAGACACCGGCCTGGTATCGGAGAGCGATCTCAAGGTCGTCACAGAAAAATCACCGAATGCCAAACAGATCGCCGACCTGCTGTTCGCCTGGCAGGTTGCAAAGTTTGTAAAGTCGAACGCTATTGTATTTTGCAATGACAGCATGACTATCGGCATCGGCGCGGGCCAGATGAGCCGCATCTACAGCACGAAGATCGCGGCACTCAAGGCGGCTGACGAGGGACTGGCTACAGAAGGTTGCGTAATGGCATCGGACGCGTTCTTTCCGTTTCGCGACGGCATCGATGCGGCCGCGGAGCACGGCATAGCGGCGATAATTCAACCCGGCGGCTCGATGCGCGACGATGAAGTCATTGCCGCCGCCAATGAACATGGCATCGCCATGGTCTTTACCGGCATGCGGCATTTCAGGCATTAGAGAGAATTCATGAAAGTACTGGTTGTTGGCGGTGGTGGTCGTGAACATGCCCTGGCCTGGAAATGCGCTCAATCCAAAAACGTCACTGAAGTCATCGTAGCACCAGGCAATGCCGGCACTGCACTGGAACCAAAACTGCGAAACGCTGCAGTCGGCGCCGAGGATATCGACGGCCTCCTTGATCTGGCCAAATCCGAGTCAGTCGGATTGACAATCATCGGCCCGGAAGTGCCCCTCGTTGCAGGTATCGTCGACCGGTTCCGGGATCAGGGGCTCCCCTGCTTCGGGCCGACGGCCGACGCTGCTCAGCTCGAGGGCTCCAAGGTATTTACCAAGGAATTTCTCCAGCGTCATAACATTCCGACCGCGGCATATCAGAGTTTCACCGAACTCGAGCCCGCCCTCGCCTACATCCGTGAACAGGGCGCCCCGATCGTCGTCAAAGCCGACGGCCTGGCGGCCGGAAAAGGCGTAATCGTCGCAGCGACGACTGAAGAAGCCGAGCAGGTAGCCACCAATATGCTCGGTGCCGGCAGTTTTGGCGAAGCGGGCAATCGAATCGTCATTGAAGAATTTCTCGAAGGTGAGGAAGTAAGTTTCATTGTCATGACCGATGGCAAAACCATCCTGCCGCTTGCCACATCGCAGGACCATAAAGCCAGAGACGAAGGCGATACCGGTCCGAACACGGGCGGCATGGGTGCCTACTCACCGGCGCCCGTTGTAACGTCGGAGCTTGAAAAACGCATAATGGATGAGGTCATTCAACCTACGCTGGACGGACTGGCCGCCGACGGAATCAGTTATCTCGGCTTTCTCTACGCCGGCCTGATGATTGCTTCGGACGGTACGGTCACAGTGCTGGAATTCAACTGCCGCTTCGGTGACCCTGAGACGCAACCTATCATGGCCAGATTGCAGACCGATCTTGTCGAACTGTGTGAGGTCGCTATCGAAGGCAGACTCGCCGGCAAATCGATCGATTGGGATCCGCGCGCTGCGCTCGGGGTTGTCATGGCTGCCGGCGGGTACCCCGCCAGCTACCACAAGGGCGACAGGATTACTGGATTACCGGACCTGATCAGCAGCGCCGTGAAAGTCTTTCATGCCGGCACGGCCATGGACGGTGGCGATGTCGTAACAAGTGGCGGGCGCGTGCTGTGTGTGGTCGGCCTGGGTGACACCGTAGCCGCGGCCAGCGACGCAGCCTATGCCCAGGTAGAGCGGATCAGCTGGGACAATGCTTTCTTTCGTCGTGATATCGGACATCGCGCCATCACCCGGGAAAAATAGCTTATGGAAGTCGGGATTTGATTTGTCAACAACCGGTTGAGATCACCACCCAATATAGACATGCGGTCGTTTCGAGTCATTCCGGCTTCATGGAATCTGATACTGTCAGTTCGGTTTAATCTGAGCTATTACAAATAAGTCATGTTAACTACGACAGAAGCAAGCAAGGCCATCGCGGAGTCTATGGCACCTTTTAAGGCGGTGGATGTGGCGCTGGCCGATGCCGCCGGCCGAATTCTTCGCCAATCGATAAAGGCGGAGCGCGATCAGCCACCGTTTGATCGCGTCATGATGGATGGCATTGCGGTTGACTACACATCTCTATCAAACGGTGCCCGGCAATTCATTATTCAGGCGACACAGGTGGCCGGTGATCCCGTGCAGTCTCTGCAAGAC
>JAPUKV010000109.1 GCA_027295475.1 Pseudomonadota bacterium | reverse complement strand
AATCGTCGCAGGTGGTTTCCAGGTAACGACACGGGCATCGAGTTGCCATTCATCGCCGCGCAGCGTGAGCAGCCGATCGATCTCTCCATCGATCATCAGCCGTGCGATGTACTCCTCTGGCGCCAATTGCGAAAACTCGATTACGCCAACAAGCTGCTCGGCAGTAAGACGTTGGTAGCCGAGGTAACTCACGCTCAGCAATACGCCAGCCGTAGCCAGCGCGGCCGTCGTTGCGCAGAACACGGCGGAGCCGCCAGCCCTGAACGGGCGTCCGCGGCGCGTGTGCTGCACTGTCGAGCGTAAAAATAGCAATGCGATAATCGTGAATATCGCACTTGTCGCTATGAGTACAGTCATCGATGACGATCCTTACGTGTGCAAGCGCTTATATTTTATACGATGTGGCCTGTCGGCATCGTCACCGAGGCGACGTTTTTTGTCTTCTTCGTAGTCCGCGTAGTTGCCAGCGAACCAGGTAATTTTGCTGTTCCCCTCAAACGCCAGGATGTGCGTACAAATCCGATCCAGGAACCAGCGATCGTGTGATATGACCACAGCAGATCCTGGAAATTCGAGCAACGCCTGTTCGAGCGCGCGCAAGGTTTCAACATCGAGGTCGTTGGTCGGCTCGTCGAGCAGTAACAGGTTGCCGCCTGACTTGAGCATCTTGGCCAGATGTACGCGATTGCGCTCACCACCCGACAGCAACCCGATCTTCTTCTGTTGCTCCGAGCCGCGGAAGTTGAAACGACCGACATAGCGTCGTGATGGTGTCTCGTAGCCGCCAACCTTGATCAGGTCGAGGCCGTCCGAAATTTCCTCCCAGACAGTCTTGCTGTCGTCGAGACTTTCGCGGGACTGGTCGACACTCGCGATCTGCACCGTATCGCCGAGACGAATTGTGCCGGCATCGGGTTGCTCTGCGCCCGTGATCATGCGAAACAGCGTGGTCTTGCCAGCGCCATTCGGGCCGATGATTCCGACGATGGCGCCGGGTGGCATCTGAAAGCTCAGGTCATCGATCAGTAATTTGTCGCCAAATCCCTTCGTGAGTCCCTTAATTTCAATGACTAAATCGCCCAGCCGCGGACCGGGGGGAATGTATATCTCATTGGTTTCGTTGCGTTTCTGGTAGCTCTTTGAAGAAAGCTCCTCGAACTGGCGCAGCCGGGCTTTGGACTTGGCCTGGCGACCCTTCGGATTGGTTCGCACCCATTCAAGTTCCGACTGCATGGCTTTTTGGCGTGCCTTTTCAGTGGATTCCTCGGTTGCAAGCCGTTTTTCCTTTTGTTCCAGCCATGACGAGTAGTTACCTTCCCAGGGAATGCCCCGGCCACGATCAAGTTCCAGAATCCAGCTGGCGACATTGTCGAGAAAGTATCGATCGTGGGTGACGGCGATGACGGTACTCGGATATTCATCGAGAAAACGCTCCAGCCATGCGACGGATTCCGCATCGAGATGGTTGGTCGGCTCGTCGAGCAACAGCATGTCGGGTTGCGAGAGCAACAACCGGCACAATGCAACGCGGCGTTTCTCGCCACCGGATAATTTCGTGACATCGGCGTCCCAGGGCGGCAGACGCAATGCGTCTGCGGCAATCTCAAGTTTTCGATCCAGTTCCCAGGCTCCGGCCGAGTCGATCGCGTCCTGCAGCTTGCCCTGTTCCTCGAGCAATGCATTCATTTCCTCGTCGTCCATCGGCCCGGCGAAGCGGTCACTGATCTCGTTGAAGCGATCCAGGAGTGCCTTGGTTTCCGCAACGCCTTCCTCGACATTGCCGCGTACGTCTTTGTTCGCATCGAGTTCCGGCTCCTGCGGCAGGTAACCGATATTGATGCCGGGCTGTGGTCGCGCCTCGCCGTCAAAATCCGTATCGATGCCGGCCATGATGCGTAGCACCGTGGACTTGCCGGCGCCGTTCAGGCCAAGAACGCCGATTTTCGCGCCCGGGAAGAACGACAGCGAAATGTCTTTGATGATGAATCGTTTCGGCGGGACCATTTTGGCCACGCGATTCATGGTGTAGATATATTGCGCCATTACTGTTCGCTGGAAGTTATGCAGCGCGCATTATCCGGTATGCTGCACGGATAGCAAACAACAAGAAGTCGTACGAATGAGCGATTCAGTTCTTGTCTATAAAGGGAGCGAGCTCGCCAGCTATGGCTTTGGCGATCCGCACCCGTTCGGCTTCGACCGGCACGACGTCTTTCAAGATGAACTCGAGAGCGCCGGATTCGATGGTGCCATTCAATACGGCAAACCACGGCGTGCCAGCGTCGATGACCTGTTGCTGTTTCACACCGCGGACTACATTGACATGGTGTCGAAGAAATCGTCGGAGGGGCGCGGTTATCTCGATGACGGTGATACCCCTGCCATGCTGGGAATTTTCGATGCGGCCTCCGATGTCGTTGGCACCATGCTCGCAGCTGTCGACGCTGTCATGGACGGAACAACCAAGCGGGCCTTCGTGCCGATCGCCGGTCTGCACCATGCGGGTCGCGATCATGCGGCAGGATTCTGCGTGTTCAATGACCTCGGTGTTGCGGTGGAATATCTTCGCAAGAAATACGGAGTCCGGCGCATTGCTTATGTGGATATCGACGCACACCACGGCGATGGTGTGTATTACGGTTTCGAAGACGATCCCGACCTGATTTTTGCCGACCTCCACGAAGATGGTCGATATCTCTACCCGGGTACGGGCAGCGCTGAAGAAACCGGCACGGGTAAGGCCAAAGGTACAAAGCTCAACATTCCAATGCCGCCGGGCGCGACTGATACGGATTTTCACGTGGCCTGGCGCCGGGTGGAAAGTTTCCTCGAGGACGCGAAGCCCGAATTCATCCTGTTTCAGTGTGGTGCGGACAGCCTCGAGGGCGACCCGATCACTCATCTCTGTTACACGGAACAGGCACACGCTGATGCGGCTGCAGCATTGTGCCGGCTGGCGAACAAATACTGCGATGGCAGGATCATTGGCACCGGAGGGGGCGGCTACAACCGTAAGAACCTTGCCCGGGCCTGGACCCGTGTCGTGCAGTCTTTCGCCGACGCCGGGTAGGCAGTAACATCGCGAACTTCGCCTGACCCACATTCCGGAGCCCCGCCTGATGTTCGATACCACGACCCCCCTCGATTCTTTCGATCCTGATGTCTGGAAAGCGATCGAACTCGAAAACCAACGCCAGGAAGAACACGTCGAGCTGATCGCGTCAGAAAACTACGCGAGTCCGCGTGTGATGGCTGCCCAGGGATCGGTATTGACGAACAAGTACGCCGAGGGATATCCCGGCAAGCGCTACTATGGTGGCTGCGAGTTTGTCGACGACGTCGAGACGCTGGCAATTGAGCGGGCCAAACAATTGTTTGGTGCAGATTACGCGAACGTGCAACCGCACTCCGGGTCGCAGGCGAATGCGGCGGTCTACATGGCGCTGCTCGACGCGGGCGAAACAGTACTCGGCATGAGCCTCGCGGAAGGCGGCCACCTGACGCATGGCAGCAAGGTGAATTTCTCCGGCAAACTCTTCAATGCTGTGCAATACGGTCTGGTGCCGGAAACTGGCGAGATTGATTACGACCAGGTGCAGGCGCTCGCGACCGAGCATCAACCCAAAATGATTGTGGCGGGTTTTTCTGCGTATTCCCGAGTGGTCGACTGGCAGCGCTTTCGTGAGATCGCCGATAGCGTCGGTGCCTACTTAATGGTCGACATGGCCCACGTTGCGGGGCTCGTTGCGACCGGCCATTACCCGAATCCGATACCCGTTGCAGACGTGGTGACAACCACCACACACAAGACCTTGCGCGGCCCGCGCGGCGGGGGTGTTGGTGGGCCCCCCGTAAAGAAAACCCCCCCCCGGCCGCCCACCTGGTTGTGGAGGGGGGTGGCAAACACCCCCCAAACAACTACGGGGGGGGCAGGCAAAACATAACGCGGCCCCGCCGGCC
>JAPUKV010000108.1 GCA_027295475.1 Pseudomonadota bacterium | reverse complement strand
GTACCCATTGAGCAACCCAGACCCGGGACAAGGCCTCAGGATGCTGCAGCTTGTGAATACCCTCGTAAATAGAGAACAGCCCACCCATGCTGAACAAAAGCAGGGCAACGATAAAACTCCAGAAGTAGGTCAGCTTTCCGTAGCCCAGCGGGTGCTCACTATCCGGAGGTCTGGTCGATTGGCGCAGCCCGAGAAATAGCAGCACCTGGTTACCGGCGTCAGCATAAGAATGTATCGCCTCTGCGAGCATACTGCCCGAACCGGTCAGCCAGGCAGCCCAGGACTTGGCGAGCGCAATGCCGGCATTGGCAACAAAGGCGTAAAGTATCGCCCTTGCCGTGGAACCATGTGTCGAAGATGCCATATGATCAGAATTTGTCTGTCAACGAACCGATATCGCGTGCGTTAGTCATACTAGCCGATTCAGGCCCGATTCAGTTTGCTTCGGCATAATTGGGCAGCATATCCAACCATAGGGAAGGTCAGATGAGCGCAACTAAGAGACTAGTCATTACAGCGGCGGGGATAATCCTGGCGGGCTGTGCGGCCAATCCCAAACCAATAATTGATAAACAGGGTGTCGACGAACAGATATTCGCCCAGGACTGGGCCGAGTGCGAAGTCTATTCTGAAGAGATCGACATCGGAAAAGGCATTGCCAAAGGTGCTGCGACCGGCGCTGTCGTCGGCGGAGTAGCCGGTGCCATCGGCGGAGATGTGGGAGAAGGCGCCGCATACGGTGGTCTCTACGGCGCAACACGCTCCGGCCTCGATGCCGACCGCGACCAGCAGATGGTATTCAAGCGCTGCATGCGAGGCCGCGGATACCGCGTCCTGAACTAGCTTGTACCTGCCAGGAATCCGCGTGGGATTTCCTGGCTCCCAACGGATTGACCTCCGCCTGTTGATGAATTACTGTACATTTATACAGTATTTCCCGAAACCCTAATGCTCCCACAAGCACACAAAGGCCGCGGTGCGGTCTCTCGTATTGCCGGTCGCTTCGAAAAGACCCGGGTCGATTTATCGGACGAAGAGGCGCATGCGAGAGAAGCACAGGCGCCACCTACCGAGCTTCGTGCCATGCAGGCGGGCCGCATCATCAGTACGAATACATCGCCTGATGTGCCTTTCGACCGTTCGATAAATCCGTACCAGGGCTGTGAGCACGGCTGTATTTATTGTTATGCCAGGCCCAGCCACAGCTACCTCGGTCTGTCGCCGGGGCTGGATTTTGAATCAAAGATTTACTACAAGCCGAACGCCGTAGAGCAATTGCTTGAAGCATGGGGAAAACCGAAATACGAGTGCAGGCCGATCACAATAGGCGCCAACACAGACCCGTATCAGCCGGCTGAAAAGAAGCTGCGTATAACACGCCGCTTGCTGGAGGCGTTTGTCGAGCACAGACATCCGGTCACCCTGATCAGCAAGGGGGTGCTGATGCGTCGCGACCTCGATTTGCTCGAGGTGCTGGCCGCAAAAAACTTATGCTCTGTGGCGATCAGCGTGCCGACGATGGATCGGCCTCTGAAAAGGTTATTGGAACCGCGCGTGCCTTCGGCTGAGGTTCGATTCTGTCTCATAGAGGATTTGACAAGCGTCGGCGTAGCGACAAGCCTGCTAATGGCGCCGATCATTCCGGCGATCAATGACCGGGAGATCGAAACCATAGTGGCAGAAGCTGCAAGCCGGGGCGTCAGTCATGCGACCTACATTTTTCTCAGGCTGCCTCACGAAGTCAGAAACATGTTCGTCGAGTGGCTGGAAACGCACATGCCGGACCGCGCTGAGCATGTAATGAGCCTGGTGCGCCAGGCCAGCGGTGGGAGGGATTATGACAGCAGATTCGGCATACGGCAGCGAGGCCGCGGCCCATATGCGGAAATGATTTCGCAACGATTCAAAGCGGCATGCCGAAAACACGGTCTGGGCGCCGGCAGATATCAGGAAAAGCTGGATTGCAGCCAGTTCAGGCGTCCGGGACAAAAGCAGATGACACTGGGTTTGCAGTGAGATGACACGCTGCAAATCACCGCTTTGACCTTGAATCCGCTATGCTGTTGATTGTCAGAATTGTATAGTGGATGCACAGTATCTCAGGCCACAAAACGCCCGAAGAACTAATTGTTCCGGCCACAGTCTGAATCTTGGATGGAGGCACTGATTAACAGAATCCCCTTTTTGCCCCTGCTGATTGCGACCGGATTTTTCTTGTTCGGCGGCACGACCCTGCACGCACAGTCACAATCGCCGCTCAAAACCACCCCCGATGATGCCGTGGCTGTGCCACCCGCGGCAGATGAAGGGGATACGACCGTCACACCGGAAAATGAATCGGAACCGCGGGACGTAGTCAGTGCCTCGGACCCGGATCTGGAATCGGCAATAGCGGATCACGAAAAGCTTCGCGAAGACTTCGAACTCTATAAGAAGTTGTTGGCTAATAATATGACCGCTGAAGCCGACGTAGTCGCGAAACGCATCGTTGAACTTTCCATCAGGAGGAACGGTTTCGAGAGCGCCGACACAGCGAGAGCCCTGACCAATCTTGCAATCGTGCAGCATCGCAACAAGGACTATGAAACAGCAAAACAGAACTACGAGGCAGCTATCGGCATCATTGAGCAGGTCGAAGACCGGCTCTCCCCGGACCTGATTAACCCGTTGCGGGGACTGGGCAGTGCCCAATTGGCGTCGGGGAGGCCGGACCAGGCGCTCGACACTTTCAACAGGGCACGGCACGTCAGTCATGTCAATGAAGGACCGCATAATCTTGATCAGGTCAGGATTCTGGAATCACTTGCCGAAATTTACATCTATATGGGTGAGTACGAGGACGCCTACAATTTGCAGGACCGCGTCTATGCGCTGTATGCGCGCAATTACGATACGAAAAGCGAAGAAATTATTCCCGCACTTTACAAACGGGCTGCATGGCAACACAGGGTGCGCCTGTACGGCCGAGAACGCGAGACGTACCGTCGCGTTATCAGGATCATCGAAAAAAATCAGGACAAGAAATCGCTTGATCTTGTTCGGCCCCTGATTGGCCTGGGGAACGCGTACTTGTTCGTGGGTGCGGTCGATCCCGAATTTCATCGGGACAGCAAGATAACGACCGGAGAGACTTATTTGAAGCGTGCAAAACGGATCGTCGAAGAGCATCCGGATGCCACCTGGGAGTTAAAAGAAAGTACGTTCCTGTCGCTTGCCGACTTCTATGTTTTTTCCGCCAAATCGGGCAGAGCGATAAGAGTTTATCAGGACACATGGGACCTGTTATCGGAAGACGAGTCGCGCATGCTCAATCGCTACAATCAACTTGAAGCATCGGTATTGCTGCAGAATATCCATCCGCCCAAGTATCACGATATCGACGAAGATAGTGTGAAATTGGATGACGAAGAGCAATTCGAGCAGGGCAAGGTTGTTGCGAAGTTCATGATCAACACACATGGCCGGGCAAGAAACTTTGAGATCATCGAGGTGCACCCCGCTGGACTCGAAGAGATGGAGCAAGCCGTTCTAAAGGAAATGAGGCGATTGGTCTACAGGCCCCGGCTGGAGAACAGGAAGGCCGTGGAAACAGAGAACATGACCTACACGCATGAATTCTTTTACAGGGAGTCAGACTTGCAACCTGTTGGCGAGCCCGAGGAGCCTGACTCGCTGACTATGAATGATGCCGAGGAGGTCGCCGCCGATAATTCGGACAAGTAAGGCCTTCTGCTGATTCTCAGCCAACGAATATCAAGAGGAATTCTGTGCGTCGTTCCCTACATATCCTGCAGGTATTATTGGTGTTGAGTCCGGTATCACTGGCCGTGCCCACCATAGCAAAGGCCGAGTGTTCCGCAGGTTGGATCGACATCAAGTCGATAAAAGATGGCGGGACTGTTGACCTGAGAGCCATCAACCCAAGAGAAGTACCGATTGCGCTGACGTTGAGGGTATGGACGAGGAACATGACAGCCGACCGGCCCAAGACTGTCACGGAAACCATACCGCCGAATGCATCTCAGCTTGTCATGGTGCTACGCAAGACCGATACGAACAAGAGGTCGCGGTATGGCTTCGATTGCAAGTGGACTGTCGGCAGTATTCATGCGATACATGACGAAGACTTGCTTTATCGACTGCCATACGAATCCGGCAAGAGTTACTATGTGCTGCAGGGCTATGGTGCCCGAATGAGTCATACCGGACCCGAGCAATATACGGTTGACTTCAATATGCATGAGGGAACACCCGTGCACGCCGCCCGTGGCGGTATCGTAGCCAGGACGGAGGGATCGCATTCGCAGGGCTGCTGGAAAAACGACTGCGGCAAATACGCCAACTATATCGTCATACTGCACGATGACTGGACGACCGGCGAGTATTACCACCTGCAAAAGCACGGTGTTTTGGTCGCGGTTGGGGACAGGGTGGTCGCCGGACAACAGATCGGGCTGTCCGGGAATACGGGCAATACGACAATGCCGCATCTGCATTTCGGCGTCTATCGGGCGACTCCGTGGGGAAAATTCCAGTCGATCCCCGTTCAGTTCAACAGCGCAGACGGCCCGGTGCGCAAGCCGCGCAGTGGCGGTCGTTATCAGGCGGTGTCGAATCAGTCCTCAGCCCGAAGCGGGCCCAGGCCCGACAGTAACGCTCGATCCGTCAACTGATCCTCTTTTTGGTTAAAACATGTTCGCCAGAGACAAGAAAATAACACTGCCGGGCCCGGATGAAGCATTGCCGGGAAGAACTGAGATAATGCCCGTGCCTGAAACGCATTTTGTCAACGGGCATGCACTCGAGGGACCATTCGCCGAACACCTCGAGCAGGCCGTATTTGCGTTAGGTTGTTTTTGGGGCGCCGAGAGAATCTTTTGGCAAACGCCGGGCGTGTTTACTACGGCCGTCGGATATGCCGGGGGACTAACGCCTAATCCCGACTACCAGGAAGTCTGCAGTGGGCTCACCGGACACACGGAAGTCGTCCTGGTCGTTTTTGATCCGGAGAAGATCAGTTACGAGCAATTGCTGAATGTTTTTTGGGAAAGTCATAACCCGACGCAAGGGATGCGCCAGGGAAACGATATCGGCACTCAGTATCGCTCCGCGATATACACATTCTCCGATGCGCAAGCGTCGCTGGCACAACGATCCCAGGCAGCATATCAATCTGAACTAAGCGTGGCGGGTTATGGCGGAATCACGACTGAGATACTGCCACTCGATCAGTTTTATTATGCCGAGGACTATCACCAGCAATACCTGGCCAAGAATCCCGGCGGTTATTGCAGTATCGGTGGCACAGGCATAAGTTGTCCGGTCGGGATTCATACGATGCAGGACGTCGAATCCGCATAAATAAGTGGCAGGCACAGACAATTGTCCAAGGTGCCAGACCCGTTGAAAAATACTCGCCAATCGTTCGCTTGCGTGCCTCTCGAGGCAGGATTGGCCGAAATGCATAGACGACCTGTGACAGATGTCGGTAGTATCGACGACCTCAGCGTGCCGACCTGAAAGGTAGCTCATAAAGGTAAAGATCGTTGGCCAAGAAAAAAATCACAAAGTCAGTTAGGAAGCCCAAACGACCAAGTAGAAAGCAAGCCGAGGAAGCCGTTCACACGTTGCTCCTCTGGGCTGGCGAGGATCCGTCCCGCGAGGGCTTGCGCGATACTCCGAGGCGGGTTGCCCAGGCCTACGAAGAGTGGTTCGGCGGCTATAAAGTGGACCCTGTCAGATACCTCCAACGCACATTTGAGGAGGTCGACGGATACGACGAAATGATCGTCTTGCGCGACATCACGTTCGAGTCGCACTGTGAACACCACATGGCTCCGATCATTGGCAAGGCACATGTCGGCTATTTGCCAAACAACAAAGTTGTCGGTATCAGCAAACTCGCGCGTGTCGTCGAAGCCTTTGCGAAACGTTTTCAGGTCCAGGAGAAAATGACCGCACAGATCGCCAACTGCATACAGCTTGTCTTGAATCCAAAGGGTGTTGGTGTCGTTATCGATGCGTCACACCAGTGCATGACAACGCGTGGAATTCATAAATCAGGAGTCTCCATGGTCACCAGCCAGATGCTTGGTTCGTTCAGAAAAGATGCCCGCACGCGCGATGAATTCTTGCGGATGATCGGCAAGCATTAGGCCGCAGCAACAAGAACCGTTTTATATCGATCGCATGAAAAAGCCGGCCATCGCAACTCTCGCGTTACTCCTCTTGTTGTTGCTTTACTTGCTGTTATGGCCCGTACCGGTATCACCCCTCGCCTGGGATGCACCACAAGACAGGGGCCTTATCGACCCGTTCAAAGCGAATGACAGGCTCAGCCTCGCGCGACCTATAAGTATTGATGAGTACGATGGGCCAGAGGATATTGCCGGCGATAAAAGTGGTTTCCTGTACGCATCAACGCTTGGTGGACACATTATCCGAATTCACGAAAATAGCTTGGATCTCAGCGTCTTCGCTGATGTTGGTGGGAGACCACTGGGTCTCGAGTTCGACAGCCAGGGAAACCTCTATGTCGCAAATGCACCTCTGGGGCTGCAGCGGATCAGTCCGGACGGCAGCATTGAAACACTCGTGAGCGAAGTGAACGGCGAGGATATATCCTATGCCGATGATCTTGCCGTAGCAGACGACGGCAGAGTCTTCTTTTCCGACGCCAGCAGCAAATTCAATCCCGCAACTACGGGTGGGGCATACGATGCGAGCCTGCTCGATATCCTGGAGCATGGCGGGCATGGCCGCATCTTCGAGTATTCGCCGACGACTCAGCAGACAAGAGTCATCATGGATGGATTGAATTTTGCCAACGGCGTTGCGATTAGCGATGACCAGAATTATCTCCTCGTTAATGAGACCGGACATTACCGAGTATTGAAATTCTGGCTTGAAGGCCCGCACGCCGGCACTACTGAAGTCATCCTCGATAACCTGCCGGGCTTCCCCGACAACATCAACAATGGTCTGGAGGGAAAATTTTGGATCGGTCTTGTCGCACCGAGAAACAAGATGCTTGACGACCTGTCCGGCTCACCTTTCTTGAGAAAGGTTGTCCAACGAATGCCTGCATTTGTCCGGCCGAAGGCCGTGCCTTCATCACACGTGATCGCGATTAACGGCGAAGGCCAGGTGTTGATGAACCTGCAAGACTCCACGATGAAGTTTCCTGCACTAACCGGCGTTTACGAAACGCAACAGTCGTTGTACTTGACATCATTGTTCGGCAATCGAGTCGGCAGACTGGACAAGAAAGACCTGCAATAGGAAGGGCTGCAGCCCCGATTGAGCAATTTCGGATCGTGGCTTCATCGCTCTCGCACATCCCTGTGCTCCGCGATATGAGTACATCCATGTACAAAAAGCCGCTCCTACAACGGTAAAAGAGCCATATCGCCGTCGTAACTCTCACCCAGCATTTGCCGCCTGACCAGCGGGATCGGCGGATATCCGTAGCCCAGGAACTGATCGTGGAATCGGCCCCAGGCTTCGCGTCCGCCACGGCCTTTAGTCCAGTCCTCGCGCAGTTTACGAATCATGAGTTTGCCGAGCGTGTAATTCAGGTAGCCCGGGTCATAAGTGCCGCGAAGCGATTGCTGCACGGCGGTACCATAATCCGCGAACGCCTTTTCCTCGAACAACTTGTGGCTCTCCTCAACGGTCATCCCTTCGGCATGCAATCCGATCGCGGACAGATACCTGACATTACGAAGTAAGGCATTCAATAGCTGGCCGATACGTATGTCCGGCCTGCCGTCGTCGAGACCAGCATCGGCCATCATTTCCTCGGTGTAATGCGCCCAACCCTCGCTGAACGTGTAGGCACCGAAATGCTGTCCTATATTGTTCTTTGCACGATTGGCATGCAGGAATTGCAAAAAATGTCCCGGCCAGACTTCGTGCACCGACGTAAACAACAAATCTGACTCGCCGGGGATGTAAGCAAGCTGATCTTCTTCTGACCAGCTCGGGTCCGGCGGTGCGATGTAATAAACGGACGGCAAGCCGACCTCGTATGGGCCCGGAATTCTTATATAGGCGGAATTTGTCCGGCGATGCGGCGGCGCCTCATCGACCAGCGCTTCTTCTGTTCCAGGAATCGTGACGAGTTTTTGTTCTTCGAGGAACTTGCGTAATCCAGGAAGCTGGGCGCGGGCACCAGCAACGGGCCCACCCTCGGGTTTTTTGTCCTGGACTCCCCGCACACACTCCGGAATGCCCTGACCCGGCGCGAACTCGGCGCACGCCTCATTCAGTATCGCCAGGTTACGCTCAAGGTCCCGTTCGCCTGCAGCTTTGAGTTCTGCCAGCGTGATTTCCACGCCTTCGGCAGCCCGCAGCATCTCCAGGAAGCGCTCTG
>JAPUKV010000107.1 GCA_027295475.1 Pseudomonadota bacterium | reverse complement strand
GATAAATCCGGGCAGATTCGGTGTCGTGGCCACCGTGGGATACGAGTACGTTGACAAGCGCATCGTGGACATCGCCGGCCATGTGTTTGGCATCGCCACAAACATAAATTGCGGCGCCCTGCTGCAACCACCCGTAGACTTTCTCGCCTTGTTCCTCGATCCGGTGCTGCACATAGACTTTGTCTGCCTGGTCGCGGGAGAAGGCGACATCCATGCGATGCAATACGCCACGTTTCAGGAATCGCTGCCATTCCAGTTGGTACAGGAAGTCGCTGTGAAAAGTCCGGTCGCCAAAAAACAACCAGTTTTTACCGGTCGCACCGAGTTCTGCGCGTTGTTCCACAAACGCCCTGAACGGCGCAACCCCGGTGCCGGGCCCAATCATGATCACTGGTGTTTGCCCGTCGGCAGGCAGACGGAATCTCGGATTGGGTTCAACGAATACCGAAACCTTGTCTCCTTCGGCAATGCGGTCCGCTAACATGCTGGAAGCCGCGCCCCAATGTTCGGTACCGAATGCCTGGTAATTTACGGACGCGACCGTCAGGTGAACCTCATCGGGGTTCGCCAGTGGACTGGAAGCAATGGAGTACGACCTCGGCATGAGTTTTCGCAAGCTCGCCGCGAACTCGGCAGCACTGACCGGGGCGGCGTATTCACGAACAATATCGATAATCTGCCGGGCCTCCAGGAAAACGGACAACTCGCCCTGGCGGTCTGGCTGCAGTAAGTCCCTCAGGTCCTGCGAGTCTGCAAGCTCGGCATAAACCTTCAGGAATCCAAGGTTAGGTATCGTGATTTCAAGTTTTTCTCGCAGGGCATCCCTGATCGTAAACGCCGCACCCTGAACCTCGACTTCTTCATCGCCTGAAAAACCCAGCGTTTCGAGCAGTTCCTCGATGAGCTGTGGCGGGTTGTCCGCAATAACCGCCAGAGAGTCTCCCGGCTCGTAAATCAGGCCCGAGCCTTCGAGAGACAATTCGATATGACGCACGTCTTTGGTTGATTTCGCCCCGGTGATCTTCTGGTTGGTCAGAACCACAGCTTCGAACGGGCGATGTCGGTCATGGACAGCGGGTGGTTTTACTGCATGCAGACGCGGCACACCTGGCACGCTGCCCAGCACATCCGGCAGAGCCTGAAGAACATCGTCAGCCCAGGCTGCCACAGCTTCGTCGTAATCAAGATCACATTCCAATGTCGGTACGAACCTCGCGGCACCGAGTTCACTCAGTCGGGCATCCAGGTCTCGTCCGGTCTGACAAAAGTTGACATAGCTGCTATCGCCCAAAGCGAGAAGCGAGTACTTCAGCTGCTTTAGCTGCGGCGCTTTGCCGGAAAGCAGAAACTCGTGAAACAGCTCCGCATCATCCGGAGGGTCTCCCTCACCGTGCGTGCTGACGACCAGACTGATGAGTGTTTCCCGTTTGATATTGGCCGGCTTGTAGTCAGCCAGACTAAACATTTTGACAGCGAAGCCGCGGGTCACAGCGTTTTGCTTTAACTCTTCCGCGATAGCGCGGCCGTTACCGGTCTGTGACCCGTACAGGATGGTCATCGCATGGGAAGGCTCTGTCGCCGTTTGGGCGACGGCAGGCGCTGCCGTCTCGTTCCGCGCTGCGAGACCGGCGACGTAGCCACTCACCCACTGCAGTTGCGCAGATGTCAGCCCGTCCAGCGCACTTCGCACTTTCCGCGTCTGAGCAAGGTCAAGCGGTGGCGCAACCGCACTTGCAACCATACTGTTCAAAATTTTCATCCGTTGGGTCTGTCGGTGAAGACAAACCTTACGAACAAGCGCGAAGCTCGTGAACGTATTTGTGGTTATCGGGATATAACGCGGAGGTATATCCCGACAGGCGTTTTTGAAATGGCTGGCGAGCTAGAAAATCGCGTCAATAGATACGAATGCCGCCGTGGCGTTTGCGACTGCGATAGTCGACCCACCAGAGGCCGACCAGAAACCCCGCCAGAAGACAAACGCCAAGGGCGCCGGCCACCCAGAGCAAGGGCATGGCGTACCTGGAGTTGTCCTGTCGCCTGCGAAACCTGTCGTTTTGCCCGGCCAACTCCTCAGCTTTCGCGGTACTTTCATCGAGTGCCGCCTGGTGTTCGGCGAGTTCTTGTTCGAGCGCAGCAATCGCTGCCGCAGGGGCAGCAAAGGCCCGTTTCGTATCTTCCAATTGCCGAGCCAGGTCTTCATTTTCAGCCTGGGTCTCAGCAACAATCAGTTTGGCCGGTTTTTCAAAGACAAGGTATGCCGCCTTTAAATAGCCCTGCACACCATCAGGAAGCTGAACGTGCGCATAATTTCGGCCGCGCGACAATATTTCGACGGCCTGGCCGCTCTCCAGCGTGCGGAACGCCTTGCCGCTCGTGTCTTCCGCCTGATGCAACCCAAGCCGCAGGTTATCGGTGACGTATGCCGTTTCCGCGAGTGCAGCCGCCGGCATGGCCACAAGAATGACGAGCCCGATCGTAAAGCGCATGTTTGTTTCTCCGCAACGATTCGCGGAGTTTACTACAGGCCAAATGTAATTTTCGTGAGTCGTCCGGGGTTTACTGTTCGTACAACCAACGCAGTAAGGCCGCCTGTACTTCTTCGCCGGGACCACGATGGACGTCAGTGTGATTTTGCAGTGCGACGATGGAGTATCGTCCGCCCGACCTGGACTGAAGGTAACCTGCGATCGCGGTGACATGATCGAGCCGGCCGGTCTTGATATGCGCCTTGCCGGTTAACGGATCATCACGAAAGCGTCGCATCAAGGTGCCGTCGAGTCCGGACAGGGAAAGCGAAGACAAATATTCGGGCATGAATGGGCTCTGCCAGGCGTAACGCAGAATCTCGCCGAGGTTCCTGGCCGAGATGCGCGAATCCCGTGACAACCCGGCCCCGTTATCAAGTTTCAGTTTGGCGGACCCGAGCTGCCTGCTTTTGAGCCAATCTTCGATCACCTGCCGGCCGCCTTCTTCCGTGCCTGGCACGACAAATCTCTCGGCACCCAGTGTAAAAAGAAGCTGGCGGGCCATTACGTTGTTACTGTGTTTGTTTACCTTGCTGATGATATCGGCCAATGGCAAAGATTCAAAAACGAGAAACGGCTCGATGTCATCCGGTTTGACTACATTCCTCAAGCCACCCGAAAACTCGCCGCCGGATTCCTGCCAGATGCTTTTGAAGAGACCATAGGCAAATTCGTTGTGGCTGAGGACAGCGCGATGCATCTCGTAGCTTTTGCAACCGCTGGGAAACCGGCCACTCATCACCATGTGATCGACTGTTTCATTCGGCGTAATAGTAATTCCGCGCTGGTAACCGCGGCAGTGGCCTTGCACGACTTTTAGTCTGTTCTCGATTCGCAGATTCTCGAGTGGCGGATCCACCCGGATACTGACTGTCGCCGACTCGAGGTCGGGCTCGAAGTGATAGCGCACGACTTTGAAATTCATCAGCAGTGCATTCGGCGCAACGTTATACGCGCGCAGCGGTTCCCGGTCGAATTTGGCTGGATCGTGATACGGCACATCGAAGTAACTATCGTCAATCAATAGGTCACCCGTAATCCGGCTGATCCCCTTTTGTCGAATTTCGCGCAACATTTGCCAGACGCGGGCGGTTACCAGGAACGGGTCGCCGTAGCCTTTGAGCAGCAGGTCGCCGTCCAGAACAGGGCCATCTGTTTCCCCCAGCAGGTAGGCTTCTGTCTTCCAGGTATAGGCCGGGCCGAGGACGTCCAACGCCACAAGTGTTGTCAGCAGCTTGATGACCGATGCCGGGTTGCGCGGAACGTCTTCATTCCAGCTCAGGACTGGCTCACCGGTATCGAGGTTCTCGACATAAATGCTGAGGCTATTGTCGGGCACCTTACGCAGGTTCAAAGAGCTTTGGATGCCAGGCGGCAACACGCTGTCGCAAAGCCCAAGCATCGGCAAGACGACAATTATCAGGGGCAGGAATCTGACTCGATCGGTCATACCCGCATTCTCAGCTGTGGTGCGGTTTGCGCACGCCGAACGACTTGATGCGATCGGCAAGTGTAGTTGGCCGCACGCCGAGCAGCTCCGCCGCCCCGCCCTTCCCGGACACTCGCCAATTCGTCTGCCTGAGCGCCGCCAGCAAATTCTTCTTTTGCAATATTTTCATGTCCTTTTCGGTAAGAATCAGGCTCTCCGTCGCCAAATCGTCATTCTGTGGTCCCACAACGGTTTTCGCACCAGTATCAGCCAGGGACAGGTCGAGTCGCAAAACAGTGCCTTGTGACAGGATAACTGCTCGTTCAATAACATTCTTGAGTTCACGCACGTTTCCGGGCCAGTCGTAATTCCTGATTTCGTCAGCCTGGATCTGCGTCAGCATCATCGGCTCTCGGCCAAACTCATTACACGTCGCCTCGAGGAAATGCTGTGCCAGCTGTATCACATCGTCGCCCCGTTTGCGCAATGGCGGTACGTCAATCGGGAAAACGCTCAGGCGATAAAAGAGGTCCTCACGGAACTTACCAGATATGACGAGCTGTTCGAGATCCCGGTTGGTCGCGGCAATCACCCTGACATCAACGGACTTCGTGATGTCGTCCCCGACACGTTCGAACTCACTCTCCTGCAACACGCGCAGGAGTTTACCCTGCAACTCGATCGGAATTTCGCCGATCTCGTCCAGAAAAATCGTGCCGCCGTCCGCGAGCTGAAATCTGCCGACCCGATCACGGTGCGCCCCGGTAAATGCCCCTTTGATGTGTCCGAAGAATTCGCTTTCGAACAGATCTTTGGGTATCGATGGGCAATTTACTTTCACCAGCGGACCGTCGGCGCGTGGACTCCGTGCATGGATAGCGTGGGCGACCAGTTCCTTGCCGACACCGGATTCGCCAAACACCAGAACGCTGGCCGGCGTCTGAGCGACTGCCTCAACCTGAGCGAGCATGTGTTTCAAAGCCGGGCTCTCACCAATGATCCGACCGAAGTTCATCGCGATGTTTACTTCCTCGCGAAGGTAATCGCGCTCGCGCTCGAGTTCCTCGCGCAGGTGGGCATTCTCGGCAAGCGTCTTCCGTAGTGCCCGCTCGGCACGATTACGTTTGGTGACGTCTTTGGACGCAACCAGCATTCGCTGAACCCGCCCCGAGGAATCCCTTTCAGAAGTAGCGGACATCAAAAGGTCAAGCACGATTCCGTCCTTGGTAACCATCTGCCGTTCTTCGTTATTGAACTCGCCGCCGTCGATAACTTCCTGCAAGCGATCACCGGCGAATTTCCTGCGGTATCGGTGGCTGAAGAAATCCACAATCGGTCGCCCAACGACTTCGTCGCGGGTATAAGCCATTTTCTGTAGCCAATGATCCGTCACCGCCATGATGCAGCCATTGGCATCCACGGTATGCAGCATCGCCGGTGTCGAACGGTATAGCTGCCGGTATTTGAGGTTTGCCTTTGCCTGGTCCGCCACCTCACTGTAAATCGCTACGATGCGCACAAATGATCCATCCGGGTCGTGCTCGACCAGTGAATTCGTAAGGCAGTCCACTACTTCGCCTGACTTCGTCCGCAACGCAACCGGTTTGTTCTCCAGCTTCCCTGTCCGCCTGAGCGTCGGCAGGAATTCGTTCTCGATGCGCCGGGCACTCGACTCGGTGACGAACTCGGCGGGCCGGTGACCGATCATTTCCTCGCGCGTAAAACCCAGGCGCTCGAGGAAGGCATCGTTCACATCCAGATATCGGCCCTCCCCACCGATCAAGGTGACCATCGTCGGTGCCTTGCGAAAGAGCCATTGATAATTATCGAGTATCGTCATGGCAAGGGTTTATACGGAAAACCGTAACCTTTGTCACGAAATTTCGTAAATAACGGAATTCCGTGATCACGAATTCGACATTAATTTATTGTTATTAAAGGATTTTCTGGTCTGGCACGACTTGTGCAATGAGTAAACCAAACGGCGATGGATTCCAGCCGACTGACACTGAAAAGGACAGCACAATGAACAGGAACAGAGAATGGATGAACCCGGTAGTGATTACCGCCCTATTGCTATTCGCGGCCAGTGCCGGCACAGCGCCTGCGATGGCCGACGACCGCGGACCGCTTGAGACGAGTGCGATATCGTCTGCCCGGATCGAAGCGGCTAGCAAGGAACATGCCGCACTGGCCAACGAGGAGGCCGTCGAGGAAGCGGCCCAGGCTATCAAAACAGCGACCAGGCTGGATCTTGATATTCGGCTGATTGGCCGCACTTCAGTACTTATCGCAGGCGACCTTTAACAGTATTGCCTCGACAGAATTGGCGGCATGCCGCTCTCCGGACAACTCTCCCCCGAATGTCCGCAGAGCGCGGCCCCAAAGGACCAGTAGGTCCGGCGGCATATCCCCTTTTTTGTTGCCGTTTTTTGTAGAGGAGCCGGAGACCGCTCCGTGTCGGATCGGCCCGCTAAATGATTATCAGTTTTAGCTGCTCCGGCTCCTTCTTTTTGACTGCAAATTACAGTTTATCGATACCGGTTCCGGTGATCTTCTGCGCGACGACCCCGATGCTTCGCGTTTTGAGCGCTTATTCCCTCGCGCAGTGTCCGTAACCAGATCCTTGCCCAGGCGAACTCCAGTCCGAGAACGGCGAGCCCGATCGGAATGACGATTATCGCAGGACCGGGTGCCACTATCATTGCGATACCTACAGCCAGGACTGTGCCACCAACGGTCAGGACTGCGATCCTCCGCGCAACCTTGTAGGTGATTCTAATGGTGCCCATCATTGCACTTTAGTTTCCGTGGCTCGCAAGCAGTATGCCAAGCGTATCAGACCACGATTACCTGCCCCGGGGAGACGGAACAGGCTGTACCAAATTTCTTTTCCTGTGCCGTTATCGTAGCCTTAGCCAAATATGCGTGCAGCACTTCTATTCGGGTTTATGGCAACCGTTTGTTCTGTCGCGGTCCTGGCTGAACCGAGACCGGTAGCAGGCATCGAGATATCTGCCGATGTGCCAACAGTCACGGTAACGCCTCGGCGGGCTGGCCGCTTTGCCCTGCGTCTGCCCACTCTGACCTATACCCTGACATTGACTGCCTACTGCGAAGAAAATTGGCACCCTGCTTCAGTGTCGATAAGTATCGCTGACAGCAGAAAGTCTCTTGATGCAGAGCAACTGGAACAAGCTGCGGTACTGGATTTGCAACTCCAGGTTCCGTCAAATCAAATCGCACCGGTACGAATCGAACGATTCTGCATCGAGGACGATCAGAAAGAATTTCAACCAGGCGATACGGGTGACAACAAGGAACTCGCCGGCGCCGCTGAAAACACAGTCATAATCTCGGCGGCACTGTCCGCGCAGGCGTCTCTACTTTGCGCAACTGATTCTAAACAATCGATAACGTATATCACAAAGCCGCTGGACGTAATGCTCGAATGCAGCGTGCCGGAACCCGCTGCGAAACCAGCCATGAATTAGTATTCTGATCAATTTACTTTTCGTCGTGTATGGCGAGATGGCGATTCAGGAAGGCCACCGTCCGCTGCCAGGCTTTGTCGGCCGCTGCAGCGTTGTAATTATTTCCGCTTGGGTTGGCGAAAGCATGACCGACACCAGGATAAACCTCGATCTCGTAATCCTTGCTCAGATTTTCCAGGGCTTGCTCAAATCCTCGCACAGATGCCACCGGTATACCTTTGTCTTCGGCGCCGAAAATACCGAGAATGGGAACGTTCATGGGCTCGAGCTTCGCTTCATCATCGGTGACCTGGCCATAATAGATAACAGTGGCATCGAGCTGGTCCGGAAAGAGCAGCGCGGTATTCAGAGACCAGCCGCCACCGAAGCACCAGCCCAGTGAGCCGATGCTTGGCGCACCTGCCGTTTGCTCTAAAAACTGATAGGCCTGCCGAATGTTTTCTTTGGCGTCTTCCGGATTCTCCACAACGTCCAGCATCAGTTTTCTGGCGTCTGCAGGAGTCGCGGCAATTTTGCCACCATACAGGTCGACAGCCAGCACGATATAACCCAGGCCCGCCAGGCGGTCTGCCACTGCGCGTACACCGTCATTCAGACCCCACCATTCGTGAATAACGATGAGGGCCGGCAATGGATCGACCATGTCGGCAGGAATGACGAAGTGCCCGTAACGCAGTTCGTCGTTGACCTCTGCGTATGCCAACGTTTCGGCAACCACCGCCCGTTCCGCAGGAATACTCGCCGCCTCACTCGGTGTTGCACTGTCGCCAGCGTGCTCGCGAGACATAGCATCGACATTATCCAGAGCTGCCGCTCTGCCAGGATCCTCCCCCGTCTGTTGCGGTTGGCACGCTGCGGCGTAAAACACCACAAAAATCAGCCCGAGAACGGTTTTCGGAGTTCTTTTGCTTTGCCGGCTCATAGTCAATCTCTGATCTCTGCGAAAACTGCGCTAGTGTAATGCAAAGGCGAATAGCCAGCAAAGGCGCGTGCAGGCTACACTCCGCGAATCGTCGTGAGCTATTTCCTCAGGACATAAAAGGGAAATTCGGTGAGTTTGTTACAGGAGGCCATCATTTATCTCGTCGCCGCGATCATTGCGGTGCCGATCAGCAAACGGCTGGGCTTCGGTTCGGTTCTGGGGTACCTCGCGGCCGGCATTATCATCGGCCCATTTGGACTGCGCTTTATCCGCGACCCGGAGCACATCCTGCATTTTGCAGAGCTTGGTGTGGTCTTTTTATTGTTCATCATCGGGCTCGAATTACAACCGTCACGTCTCTGGGTATTGCGCCGGATGGTTTTCGGGCTCGGCAGCACGCAGGTGGTTCTAAGTGCGATCGTTATAGGCTTGCTGGCCTGGACGTACGGCTTTACTCCAACCGCTGCCGCTGTGTCCGGCCTTATTCTTGCCCTTTCATCGACCGCTTTCGTGCTGCAGCTCCTTGCGGAAAAGAAGCAGCTGACAACGACCCATGGGCGCGCCGCCTTTTCCATCCTGCTTTTTCAGGATCTGGCTGTCATTCCTCTAATCGCTCTGCTGCCCTTGATCGGCAGCGGCGCGTCAGGTGAAAACCAGTTCGATCCACTGAAGGTCGGCATCACACTGGCAAGCATTGCTGGCCTGATCATTGGCGGCCATTTTCTGTTGCGACCATTGTTCCGGATCGTGGCCCAGGCGAAGTTGCCTGAGCTCTTCACGGCAACGGCACTGCTCGTGGTCATAGGAGCAGCGCTTTTCATGCAGTTTGCGGGCCTGTCGATGGTGCTCGGAGCATTCATCGCCGGCATGCTGCTGGCCGACTCGGAGTACCGGCATGAACTCGAAGCCGATCTCGCTCCTTTCAAAGGCCTGTTGCTGGGGCTGTTTTTCATAGCGGTCGGAATGTCCGTCAACATCGGACTGTTGCTCAAGGAGCCAATGACGATATTACTTTTCGTTGTCGGGTTGATGGTGGCCAAAGCGATCGTCCTTTACCCGCTCGCGAGAGTGTTCGGGCTTTGCAACACCAGGGGAGCGTTGCGTCTTGCCGCGGTTTTGTCGCAGGGCGGCGAGTTCGCGTTCGTACTCTTTGCCCTGGTTGCACGCGAACAGATTATCGACACTACACAAATTGACAGGCTGATCCTGGCTGTCGTGATATCAATGATGCTCACACCGGTCGTCTACCTGATTATCGAGTATGTCACCGGTCGCACGGCCGAAAAAGTTGCTGCCGAATACGATGGGATGGAGGACGAGGGTCACGCCGTGATCATCGCCGGATTCGGCCGCGTTGGTCAGATCGTCGGACGTCTTTTGCGAGTCAAAGGCCAGTCGTTTACGGCGCTGGAAATCGATTCCTCGCAGGTGGATGTGGTCCGGCGCTATGGCAGCAAGGTTCACTTCGGTGATGCCGGCCGGCTTGACCTCCTGCGGGCAGCCGGTGCAGAACGGGCGAAGTTACTGGTGCTTGCCATTGACGATATCGAATCGTCTGTCAGGACCGCAGAGACCGTAACCCGCAATTTTCCTCATCTGACCATTATCGCCCGTGCGAGAAACCGCCGGCATGCCCACACGCTGATGGATCTCGGCATCACGCATATCTTCCGCGAGACTTTGTTTTCCAGCCTGGCTATGAGCGGGCGTGTGCTGGATATGCTTGGTTTCGACCAGGAGGAGGTCAGGCGAAGCATCGACACATTTCGTGAACATGACAGGCGCCTGCTAGATGAGCAACACGCTATTCACCATGACGAGGAACGCCTGATTCAGTCTGCGAAGGATACCGCCCGCGAGCTGGAGTCGCTGCTGCGGAATGATTCCCGGGACTAGAAAATCACCTTGGCAGGCACATAGACGATGCATGCCGCAATGACCAGCAACACAGGCTGGATTCGCTCGCTCATGGAGATGTTCTCAATGACGTGTACACGGCGGCGGCGGCGAAGTGTGTCAGTATATTGTCCCCGGAATACCATGGACCCGCGATGACGAGCAAGCAGAGCAAGAGCCCCGATGCCTTGACGTTTGGCCCGCGCCGGCCGTCTTTCGAGCTGGCTCAAGCGCTCACTGGCGACTGGCACAGCGGCAGCGCATTCAAAACCGCGTACTTCAACGCCATGTCCATACTTTTTCCGCTCGGCGAAAAGTTCTTTATCGACAGCGTTCGTGTTTACAGGAACCAGATCGACGACCCGAAGCTGCTGGATGAGATAAGCGCATTTCAGGGACAGGAAGCGATCCACCGGCTGCAACATCAGAGATACAACGAGTTGCTCTGCGAGCAGCGGGGATATGATCTTGATCGCTTCGAACGGCCGGTTCGCGACAGGATGACCTGGGCATACCGGGAATTATCGGCCAGGCGTCGGCTTGCCGGTACTGTTGCCAATGAGCACCTGACCGCGATCATGGCAAATGACATGCTTACTCAAAAGGACGCATTCACGGGCGCCGATCCGCATGTCGCAGCGCTGTGGGCGTGGCACGGTGTCGAGGAAACAGAGCATAAAGCGGTTGCGTTCGATGTCTTTGTTGCTGTGGGCGGCACGGTCAGGGAACGGCGTCAAGCCCTCATAATGAATACTTACTTCTTCTTTAAGGACACATTTCGAAACCTGTGCATCATGCTGAAGCATGACGGCAAACTCTGGAGTCTTCGTGAGTGGCTGATCGGTTTCAAGTATCTGTTTGTCAGTCCGGGCGTTCTCCGTCGCGTGTTCTTTGCCTACCTGGCCTTTTACAGGAAGGATTTCCATCCCTGGCAGCACGATAATCGAGAGCTGATCGCTGAGTGGGAACAGGAATACGGAAGCACCATCTCTCGAACACTTATTTGAATTACGCACAGCAACAACGACATGTCTGGACGCGTACACAGACGTTTTTCAGAGAGCCCCGCGGTAACAACGAGATTGCTTACGCAGGACACCTGATGGACGTATTAATCAATGAGTGATGCGCCCCTTATCGATATTCATAACGCAACGATATATCGCGGCACTACTCGCGTCTTCGACAATTTCGATCTGACGATCGAGCAACATGAACAAGTAGCGATTCTGGGCCCCAACGGCTCGGGCAAGACGACATTGTTAAAAGTCGTTAACCGGGAAATTTATCCGGTTCTCCAGGACGACTCGTGGGTCCGAATTCTTGGACGATCGACATGGAATGTATGGGAGCTTCGCTCGCGCATAGGTGTCGTCTCACACGACCTCCAGGCAAGATACAGAGCTACGACCTCAGGGCTTGATGTCGTGCTGTCAGGTTATCTTTCCAGTGTCGGTATTCACGGCATCCTCGCCGGGCGAATTAATGACGCGCAGAAGACAAAAGCACGGCAAGTAATGCTTGACCTCGGTGTCGGGTCTCTGGCCGATACGCCGCTTCGAAACATGTCGACAGGACAACAGCGGCGTTGTTTACTTGGCCGCGCGCT
>JAPUKV010000106.1 GCA_027295475.1 Pseudomonadota bacterium | reverse complement strand
TACTTTGCAACCGTGAGATTAAATTCGGCGCATTCCGGGACTACGCCAAACGTCTTGGTGGGGAACTGCTGGCAACAGGACATTACGCGCGCACCGATGTCTCCGACGGGCAGGTGCGACTAATGAAGGCTGCCGATAAGGCCAAGGACCAGAGTTATTTTCTGCACGCGGTCTCTGCCAGCGCGCTGGCTGAGACGCTTTTCCCGCTAGGGGAGCTGTTGAAGACGGATGTCCGTCGTATTGCCCGCGACCATGGTCTGGCCATCCACGACAAGAAGGACAGCACAGGCATCTGCTTCATTGGCGAGCGGCCGTTCAGGGAGTTCCTTGCGACTTATCTCCCGGCGGATCCGGGACCCATCCGGACACCGGATGGCAAGGAGCTCGGACGGCACCAGGGCCTGATGTACTACACGCTGGGGCAGCGCCAGGGACTGGGCCTTGGCGGCCGGCAGGACTCCGGCGACGCACCCTGGTATGTCGCGGACAAGATTCTGGAGGACAACGCGCTGGTCGTTGTGCAAGGCGAGCACCCGATGCTCTACAGCACCTCAATGGAGACAAGCGCCGCCAGTTGGATCGGTAAACCGCCTGAAAAGTTGTCGCGGACAGGAGCTTTGAGCTGCAATGTCAAGATTCGCTATCGGCAGCCTGACCAGGCATGCCTTGTCAGACAAGAGGCTAGCGACTTGCTCGAAGTTTCGTTTGCCGCGGAGCAAAGAGCCGTCGCGCCCGGCCAGTTCGCCGTGTTCTACGACGGTGACCGGTGTCTGGGTGGCGCGGTCATCGACCGCGCGCTGGCCCGGCACGCAACCATCCACGCGGCGATATGACAGCCCCTAATCCGCTATAATGCCGCCCCGCCCCGGACCGCGGACCGGTTCGGTCATTTGGCAGCAAAGTAATTTCCCGGGGAGAGACTATGACGGACAGCTTCGGCTCTCGTTCAACGCTCGATGTTGGCGGCAATCAGTTCGAAATATACCGCCTTGATGCAGTCACGGAAGGACACCTCGAGAGGCTTCCGTTCTCGCTGAAGATTCTGTTGGAGAATCTTCTCAGACACGAAGACGGTCGCGATGTCACGCGTGACGACATACTGGCACTTGCCAACTGGGATGCAGATGCCGAGCCGAGCACCGAGATTTCATTTACGCCAAGCCGCGTGATCCTCCAGGATTTTACGGGCGTGCCGGCGGTTGTCGATCTGGCCGCAATGCGCGACGCAGTCGTAAGTCTGGGCGGCTCCGCCGACAGTATCAATCCCCAGGCACCGGCCGAACTGGTTATCGACCATTCGGTGCAAGTCGATCGATATGGAACGGCAGACGCGCTCGACCTGAACAACAAGATCGAATTCAATCGAAACAAGGAACGTTATTCGTTTCTCCGCTGGGGCCAGTCGGCGTTCGAGAACTTCCGTGTGGTCCCGCCGAACACCGGCATTGTTCACCAGGTAAACCTCGAGTATCTGGGACGCGTCATATTCGACGCGGACAGGAACGGGCAAAGGTCCGCCTATCCCGATACGCTAGTTGGCACCGACTCGCACACGACCATGATCAACGCGCTGGGTATTCTTGGCTGGGGCGTCGGCGGCATCGAGGCTGAGGCCGCAATGCTGGGACAGCCTATCACGATGCTCATCCCCCAAGTCGTCGGCTTCAAACTAAGCGGCACACCCGCCGCGGGGACGACTGCGACCGATTTGGTGCTCACGGTGACAGAAATGCTCAGGGAAAGAGGTGTCGTCGGCAAATTCGTCGAGTTCTTTGGTAACGGTCTGGAACATTTGGCGCTTGCGGATCGGGCAACGCTTAGCAACATGTCGCCCGAGTTTGGCAGCACCTGCGCGATCTTTCCGATCGACAACGAAACGCTGCGCTACCTGACGCTATCCGGGCGCGATGCCGATCACATCAAGCTGATCGAGGCTTACGCGAAGGAACAGGGGCTGTGGCATCACGCCGGCCAGGCCGCCGCTGACTACAGTGACATACTCGAGCTCGATATGAGCACGATCGAGCCAAGTATCGCCGGACCGAAACGCCCGCAGGACCGTATCGCATTGAGCGCGGCGGATTCAGCGTTTCGCAGGGATCTGAAAACCGCCGTCGCTGAGCGGAAGGAAGGTGGCTCGGCACAGGCTGTCCTCGATGGAGAGGAAGTCGACATCAGGGATGGTGCCGTACTGATCGCGGCAATTACCAGTTGCACAAATACATCCAACCCGTCCGTCATGATCGCGGCAGGATTGGTGGCGAGAAATGCACGTGAAAAAGGGCTGACGAGCAAGCCCTGGGTCAAGACCAGCCTCGCGCCGGGTTCCAAGGTCGTCACCGACTATCTTGAGAAGTCCCAACTCCTGGACGATCTGGATGCCCTGGGTTTTTACACCGTCGGATACGGCTGCACGACCTGCATCGGCAATTCCGGCCCGCTAAAACCGGAGATTGCCGAAGCCGTGCAAAACGGCAACATCGTGGGCTGCAGCGTTTTGTCCGGCAATCGTAACTTTGAAGGGCGCATTCACCCCCTCGTGCGGATGAACTATCTGGCGTCGCCGCCGCTGGTCGTCGCTTACGCATTGGCAGGGAACATGGACGTGAATCTCCACAGCGACCCGCTCGGAGACGATGCGAAAGGCAATCCCGTCTACTTGCGGGATATCTGGCCAGACCCCAAGGAGATACAGGAAGCGATCGCGCAAAACATCGATTCCGGCATGTTCAAATCCACTTACGACAGCGTCTTCGCCGGCGACAAGAACTGGAACAGCCTCGATGTACCGGGCGGAGAGATCTATAGCTGGGATGCCGATTCGACTTACGTCAAGAATCCCCCTTACTTTGAAGGCATGAGCCTGCAGAGCAGGCCCGTGGAGGACATTCACGGTGCCAGAGTTCTCGCTTTGCTGGGTGACTCTGTCACGACGGACCACATTTCGCCCGCAGGCAACATCGCCGTGGACAGTCCCGCTGCGGAGTATCTGCAAGCACAGGGCGTCAAACCGGTCGATTTCAATTCCTATGGATCCAGACGCGGCAACCATGAGGTCATGATGCGCGGCACGTTTGCCAATATTCGCCTGCGCAACCAGCTCGCGCCCGGCACCGAGGGTGGCTGGACCAGGCACCAGCCGAGCGACCAGCAAATGTCCATCTACGATGCGTCGCTGAAGTACCGTTCGGAAGGCTCACCACTCGTGGTCATTGCCGGCACCGAATACGGTACTGGTTCGTCCCGCGACTGGGCCGCGAAAGGTACCTTGCTGCTTGGCGTTAAAGCCGTCATTGCCAAAAGCTTCGAGCGGATCCATCGCTCCAACCTGATCGGCATGGGCGTATTGCCATTGCAATTCATGGCTGGCCAGGGCGCCGATTCGCTGGGACTGACCGGCAAGGAAGTGATCGATATTGTCGGCCTTGCCGATGCCGACTCGAAAACGGTAAGCGTTACTGCCACTCCCGACGGCGGCGACCCGATCGAATTTCAGGCCAAAGTCCGCATCGATACGCCAAAGGAACGCGATTACTATGAACACGGTGGCATCCTTCATTACGTCCTTCGCCAACTGGCTATAGCAAACAAAGCCGCCTGATGGATAAAAATCCGGTGTATCCGGAGGCGCTAATAGATGCGCTTCGGGCGAGTCGCCATGTCTGTGTGCTTAGCGGGTCGGGCATATCGGCCGAGAGCGGTGTGCCCACGTTCCGTGAGGCACAAACCGGCCTTTGGAAGAAATTCGATCCGCATGAGCTGGCCACTCCGGAGGCCTTTCTCCGCGACCCCGAACTCATCTGGCGCTGGTACCGATGGCGCCGGGAACTCGTGGCCAAAGTCGAACCGAACGCCGGACACCGGGCTTTGGTGGACCTGGCGTCACAGGTAAGGGAGTTCACGCTGATTACCCAGAACGTCGACGGTCTGCACCAGCGCGCCGGTAGCGACAACGTTATCGAATTCCACGGCAACATTTTCGAAGACAGGTGCTTTGTAGAAGGCTGTGTCGTAGCAGACGCGCGCGATGTTTCCTCAGCGGTCCCCGCCTGCCCGGCTTGCGGCGGACAACTTCGTCCGGGCGTAGTCTGGTTCGGTGAAGCAATCCCCGAGGACGCACTTAACAAAGCAATGGCGGCCGCCTCGACCTGCGACCTGTTCTTCTCGATCGGCACATCGTCGCTCGTCTGGCCCGCGGCAGGCTTTGCGGATACCGCTCGCGCGGCCGGTGCCAGGATTGTCGAAGTCAATCCCAATCCAACACCCTTATCCGACATGAGCGATTTTTGTCTCAGCGGAAATGCCGGGACCGTGCTACCTGAACTGGTATCGCGCTTGCTCGCTTCCGAGCTTCGCGCTTAAACTCCGCGCCGTATCGTTTTCTGCAGCTCATGCCGCACGTCCCGGCGCATGATCGTGGGCACACACCGCATCCATCGTTGCGGAACTGATAGACTATCCGGCCCTCTAAGCCTTTCGCAAACCAAGAACAAGCAAAATGATATTCAAGAAGAACAAATCCGTTCACACGGCAGACAAGATTCCTGGCAGGCCTTTATGGGTAAAAACGACTGGCTGGGCCGTCGCCGCCGTATTCTTGTTTCTCACCATTATCGGCTGGTACTGGTCAAGGATGCCTGACGTTTTCTGGGTCAATCAAAAGACGGAGGGTGAAAAAACGGTAATCGGCTATGCAACCACGGATACGCTGATCCGCGTGGCCGAGACCTTGCTCGATAAGCCGGGTGGTTATTTGAGCAACGACATGATGCTGCCCGGCGTTTTTCTCGACAACATTCCCAATTGGGAATTCGGTGTCTTGCAGCAGGTCCGCGATCTGGCGCGTGTCATTCGAAATGACTACAGCCGTAGCCAGTCGCAGTCCAAGGAAGATGTCGATGTCGTTGTCGGGGAACCGCAGTTCTTTTTCGACAACGATTCCTGGATTCTTCCGCGTACGGAATCTGAATATCGGGATGCGATTGCCGGGTTCGTCAAATACCGTGACAGACTGGCCGGTGTCGGTAAGCCGCAGGCGCAGTTCTATGCGAGAGCTGATAACCTTCGTGAGTGGCTCGCCCAGGTCGAGAAACGGCTGGGCAGCCTGTCGCGGCGACTGGGTGACAGCGTTGCCACTTCAGTCATTAATACCGATCTCGCCGGCGATGCTGCTGCCGAAGCGAATACCTCCCTGGGTGACAGCGTCGATGTCAGGACATCCTGGTTCGAGATCGACGATATCTTCTACGAGGCCCGTGGCACCGCCTGGGCGCTGGTGCACTTCTTCCGGGCCGCAGAATTCGATTTTGCAAAGGTCCTGGCCGACAAAAACGCCGAGGTAAGCGTCAGGCAGATCATCCGCGAGTTCGAAGCAAGCCTGAAGCCGCTGACGTCACCGATTGTGTTGAATGGCGGCGGTTTCGGCCTTTTTGCCAATCATTCGCTAGTGATGGCGAACTACCTGGCAAGGGCCAATGCGGCCGTGATCAACTTGAGGGAGTTATTGGACCGGGGGTAATAGATCACTTCAAATAAATTAAATAAGAATATGATTAACAAGGATAATTTAGTCATTCGTCCCCACGTATTCTTAATAAATACCCAGCCAGTCGGGAACCCGGTTCCAGCATTCCGTCAGTTCGCGATCCAGCTTCCTGTAATTCGGCTCGAATCTCGCTACCAGGCGCCAGAAGCTTTTGGAGTGGTTCATGTGCCGCCCGTGACACAGCTCGTGAATCATCAGGTACCGAAGCAATTGCGGTTCCAGAAATAGCAGACACAGGTTCAGGCTGATTGTGCCCCTTCCGCTGCGGCTGCCCCAGCAGGTGCGCTGGGCCCGGATCTGCAGCTTCTTGAAGGGCATGCTGGTGAGCTCAGACAGTGCCTGGAGCATCGGTTCAAGCTCTTTCCTTGCGACAGAGCTCAGCCAGCGTCGCAAAGCGTTGACGCAGAGTTTTTCATTGCTGGTTTGGCCCGCGAGAACGACCTGCCCGCCGACATACCTGAAGCGCACCGACTTCGCACCATTCCCACGCTCGTAGCGAACTGGCACCACTCGCCCGAGCCCCCTGAGTTCGATCGACTCGGGCAACGCGAATGGTTCCGGCGGATGCTTTAGCGCGAAGGATTGCCGTGCTTTGCGGATCCATTCGCTATTCTCTTTAACGAAGGATTCGACCTCTTGGGGCCTTGTACGCCGCGGTACGACGACTTCGACACGCCCGCGCGGATAGACCTTGATGGACAACCGTCGGGCTCGTGCGCTCTCACGGACGTCAAAGCCCGGCTCGGTGCCGGGCTCATCGTGTTCCGGGAACAGTGACATTTGGGGGGCTGCGCCTTGCACAGCCCCTATTTTACGGGCGTTTGCCGCTAAAGCGAATCGCCTGCTCCATGCTCATTACGCCGGCAACGCCGCCGACCTCCGCTGTGTCACTGATATACAGCTCGATCTCACGTTCTGCGACGATTTTGCCGCCGATCCGTGATCCGGGGCCGATGATAATCTTCGGCTTGCGCGACTTGTTGTTGTCCCAGCCACCTGGTTTCTCGATCGTCAGATTGCCGTGCA
>JAPUKV010000105.1 GCA_027295475.1 Pseudomonadota bacterium | reverse complement strand
CGCAATTCCGCTGAAAGTCAGCGCCGGGTTTTCGCCGTTTCGAACCAGTCCATTGCTAAGATCAAAATCACCGTTTTTCTTGTGCCCCGGTGTCGGCACCAGAATCAGATGGCCAAGCTTGTTTTCTTCCAGTTCAAGCTTTGGCAGCCGGATCTCCGTGTAGGTATCCGCGTTGACAACCCAGAACGGCCCCGCGCCAAGTAACGGCAGCGCGCGATGAATACCCCCACCGGTTTCAAGCACATCTTCATATTCGGGACTGTAGACGACCTGCAGGCCAAATTGAGCGCCGGAACCGACCCGCTCTACTATTTGTTCTCCCAGCCAGCCGAGATTAATGACGACCGTGTCCGCCCCGGCCTCCGCCAGTGACCTGAGATGCCTTTCGAGCAGGCTTTCGCCATTGACTTCGACGAGTGCCTTCGGCATTTCATCCGTCACCGGACGCAATCGTTCGCCCCGACCTGCCGCAAGAATCATCGCAATCACGTTTTCTCTCTCAAAAAGGGCAGACAACGCTGATTGATTAGCTCTACCAAATATGACAGCTCATCGTATTTCGGTCCGAGGGCTTCTATGTATTCAAGCGTTCGCGGTACATCAGGCATGTATCCGGACTTTCCGTCGCGATGCTTGAGGCGCGCAAAAATACCTGCCGCCTTGAGATGGCGCTGTACGCCCATCAAATCAAAGTGACGGATGAACTGCTCCGCGTCTAATCGCTCGACGAGCTTGTCAGCCAGTTGATCGTAAAAGTGCAATGCCCATGTACGTACCTGGTTCGCCGGCCAGCGTATATAACAGTCCTTGAGAAGCGAAACGAGGTCGTAAGTTAAAGGGCCTTCAACAGCATCCTGAAAATCGAGTATGCCCGGGTTATTTTGGTCGGTCACCATCAGGTTTCTCGAATGATAGTCGCGGTGAACAAATACTCGTGGTTGCTGCAGCGCGTTGTCAATCAGCAGGCGACAACATTCCTGCCATTGTCTTTCGTCCGATTCCGTGAATTCGATTTCGAGGTGTCTTCCGCAGAGCCAGTCGTGGAAAAGTGACAACTCGAATGACAGTAACTTCTCATCGTAAGGGGGCAGTTCCGACTGAAACCGGGTGCCATGTTTTTGTATCCTTGCGAGGGCAGAAATTGCATCTTCGTAAAGATTGTTTGCGCGGGAACGATCGTTTTGAAGCTCGGACAGATACAGCTTTGATCCAAGATCGGTCAGCAGGAGAAAACCGTGGTCCAGATCCGCTGCAAGAATGCGCGGGCTGTTTAGATCCATCTGTTCGAGATACCCGGCGATCTTGATGAATGGCCTGCAGTCTTCCTGCTCCGGAGGTGCATCCATGACAATCCGCGTCGAATTGCCGCTCTTGAGCCGATAGTAGTGGCGGAAGCTGGCGTCATCAGATGCTGACGCCAGCGTCGAGGGATCCAGGCCGCTTATCCCGGCCAGCCAGCTCTCAAGTTCCTCCCGGCGAGGCTGCAGATTGGTATCGATCCTGGTGATAATGTATCTCCGTTCCGCGTTGAAGGCTCCAAAGAACTATGCGAAGGTAGCAAATCGCAATAACTGATAACATCTTTTCTCGATAACATCCTGTAGCCGTTACCTTTTGTCAGATAGTTCTGCCGCAATCTTGAATCGACTTCATTTTCCAATTGCCGGCCTGCTCATTGTGCTGGCCTGTGCGCCTGCCCACTCGCAACAGGAGCTTCAGTGCGCGGTTGCCGATGTCGGCGACAGCCTGGACAGGGCGTTGTTCGGCGATCTTGATGCTGGTGATGCAAAGACAATTCAGTTCGAAGCGGGGCAGTTCGCAGCACAACTGGGCGACAAACCGAGTGCCACCATGTCAGGCGGCGTGCTCGTGCAACAGGGCGAACGGCTCGCCGGCGCGGAGAGCGCAAATTTTGACGCCGAAACCATGACCTTGCACCTGGAAGGCGGCGTGCGATACGAAGACCCGAGCACACGGATTAATAGTGACTCGGCCGAATTTTCCTATTCTTCCGGGCGCATCCGGTTCGAAGGTGCCGAATTCACTCTCTCAGGCGGCGCCGCAAGGGGCGAGGCCAGCGCACTCGAAATAAACCAGCAGGGCCGGCTCGAACTCGACGATGTGATCTACACGACCTGCCCGCCGGGTTCGAACGACTGGTTACTCAAAGCGGCGGATATCGACCTCGATACTGCAAGTGGTACCGGGACGGCCAGGAACGTTGTACTGAGATTTCAGGGTGTGCCGATTCTGTATGCGCCTTATTTTTCGTTTCCGCTCGGCGACGCACGCAAGTCCGGAATTCTGACGCCGGAGTTCGGCAGCGTGGGCCGAAGTGGTCGCGCGATAAGCGTCCCCTATTACTGGAACATCGCGCCGAATTACGATGCAACATTGACACCGCGAATTCTGACCGACCGCGGTCTGCAGCTGCAAACCGAGTTTCGATACCTGACGGAGCGTCACGATGGTGTTTTGCGGGTCGATTATCTGCCCGATGACAGTCTGGTCGATGCAGATCGTCATTTGCTGGACGTTAAACACAGAACGCTATTTTCGAACGGTTGGCGAAACCTTATCGACTACCGCGACGTCTCCGATAGCAGGTACTTCGAAGACCTGGGCGGCAGCTTGAGCATATCGAGCATCACACACCTGAATCGAAGTGTGTTGTTCGATCACTACGGCGAGCACTGGTCTGTATTTGCCAGAATTCAGGAATACCAGACAATTGATGAGGCAATCCTGCCGGCAGACGAACCGTACCGGCGCCTGCCGCAGGTTCTCGTCAAAGGATCATGGCCGGATCAGCCACTCGGCCTGCGGTACGGATTCGATGGAGAGCTTGTTTATTTTGATCGGGATGTCGGCGTAACCGGTTGGCGCCTCGATGCGGCACCACAGATTGAACTACCCGTAGAGGACGCCGGCTGGTTTGTTACGCCAAGCGTCATCCTCGAATATACGCGCTACGAACTCAACAACGTCGCGCCCGGGCAGCCCAAAGACCCAACCCGCACCCTGCCGATCACCAGCCTGGACACCGGCATGATTCTCGAGCGAACGATGCGCTCGTCGCGTGGACGGACTCAGACTCTCGAGCCGAGAATCTTGTATGTTCACATTCCCCATCGTGAGCAATCGGGCCTTCCAGTATTTGACACGATTATGCCGGACCTTAATTTCGTGCAGCTGTATCGAAAGAATCGTTTTCTCGGTGTTGATCGCATCGCCGATACCGACCAGCTCAGCATCGGCATCACGTCTCGAATTCTGGATATCTCTACCGGCAGGGAAGTCGTTACTGTGACAATAGGCCAGGCTCTGTACCTGAGCGAACAGGGGGTGTCACTGCCCGGTCAGCCCTTATCGTCCAGTGAATCTTCCGACTATATTGCCGAGGTCCGATTTCTTTTATACGAAAACCTTAACTTCGACCTGGGCTACCAGTGGGGCACCGGCAACAGCGGCACAACGCAATCGGAAGCCAGGATTCAGTACCGGCCGCAAAGTAATAAGATCCTGAATCTCGCCTATCGCTTCCGCAAAGAATCACTTGAGCAGGGTGACGTGTCCTGGTCATGGCCGGTCTCGAAAAGCTGGAATTTCGTCGGCAGATACAATTATTCTTTTCGCGATAATGAGGTGCTGGAGCAACTCTTCGGCATTGAATACGAAAGTTGTTGCTGGGGTTTGCGGCTGGTGACGCGCCGCCATATCAGTACCCGCGATGGAACGCGGGATTCATCTTTCGGTCTACAATTGGTCCTTAAGGGAATGGCCAACCTGGGCACCAAAGCTGACCGGCTTTTGGAAAATGGTATTCTTGGCTATTCGAGTGACCGCTACTAAGAATTTATGAATAAAATCAAATATTTATATACAATCTCGGCTCTCGTGCCCTGCGCGATACCCGCTTCCGCGGACGAGCTCTCGACGACCGGCGACATGCTGGATGGCATCGCTGCCATCGTCAACGAAGGCGTCGTTTTGAAAAGCGAGGTACAGCTGCAAACGGAGACGATCACAAAGCGTGCACGGGAGCAGGACATGCAGCTTCCACCGCCGAACATCCTGCAGGAACAGGTGCTTGAAAGCCTCATCGTAAAGCGAATTCAGCTGCAACGTGCCGAACGGATCGGTATCCAGGTATCGGACCAGATGCTAAACCAGTCTATCGCCGGAGTTGCAGAGCAAAACGAAATTGCATTTGAAGATATGCCCCGCCTTCTCGCTGAAGAGGACATTTCATATGCTGTCTATCGTCGTGAGATGCGCGAGCAATTGATCCTCGACCAATTGAGGCGCATGGACGTAATCGGACGCATATCGGTTTCGCCGCGTGAGATATATCAATGCCTTGACGATCTTGAGGACAACGTCGTTGTTAATTCAGAATACAACCTGTCACATATCCTGATTTCGATTCCAGAATCCGCGACTGCCGACGAGCTGGCGGAGGCGGAAACCGAAGCGAACTACGTGCACAAGCAGCTTCAGGACGGTTCCGACTTTGCCGAATTGGCGATTCGTTATTCCGACAGTCAAACCGGACTTGACGGCGGCAGGCTCGGATGGCGTAAAGGCGATCAGCTACCGACCATTTTCTCCGACGTCGTCGGCCCGATGGAAGCCGGTGACTTTTCGAATCCGATTCGGGCAATCAGTGGCTATCACATCGTCAAGGTCAATGAGCTTCGCGGCTCAAATCAGCGCAGCGAAGTCGAGCAGATGAGAATCCGCCATATCCTGATTACGCCAGATGAAATAATCGACGACGAAACCGCCAAACAACAGCTGGAGGAAGCAGTTTTGCAGATCAACGCCGGCGAAGATTTCGGCGAGATTGCGAAACTGCTTTCCGACGACCCCGGTTCGGCGAACGAAGCCGGGGAAATGGGCTGGAGAGGTCCCGGCACGTATGTACCCGAATTCGAGGCGATGGCCAACAAAGCGGAGATTGGCGTAGTGAGCGAGCCATTCCAGACACGATTCGGCTGGCACATTATCGAAGTGATGGACCGTCGCATATATGACAACACGGAAGAGCTCAAGGAAACCGGTTGCATACAGCGCGTGAGAAACAGCAAGCTGACAGAGGAAGAACAACTCTGGGTGCGGCGAATTCGGGACGAAGCATTCGTAGACATACGCATGTAACAACTAAACCGCAGAGTTCACATCTGCGACCGACCCAAGCCCGTGACATCAACAAATCGCAATCCTCTCGTAATCACTGCGGGAGAGCCCGCGGGCATCGGGCCTGATTTGTGTCTCGCACTGGCACAGACAGAGTGGTCGGACCGGGTAGTCGTCATTGCTGACCCCGAGATTCTTGAATCGAGAGCGCGCCAGCTCGGTGTTGACGTTACTGTTCTGAGTGGTGGTGAAAAAAATGAAAGCGCAACAAATCACTATCTCAGAGTGCTGCGGCAACCCCTTGTCAATGCTGCAGTTTGCGGCACGCCCGATCCCGCCAACGCGCAATCCCTACTGGACGGACTGAAACGTGCCGTCGAGGGCTGTATCAATGGAGAATTCTCTGGACTGGTTACGGCACCACTGCAAAAGAGCACGATCAACGATGCCGGAATTTCGTTCACCGGCCACACAGAGTACCTGGCGGAGCTGACGTCAACTCAAACACCGGTTATGTTGCTTGTTACGGATGCCATGCGGGTGGCACTTGCCAGCACACACATGCCACTCCGTCAGGTCCCGGACTATCTGACAAAGGACAGGCTTCGTCAGGTGATCGAAGTCCTGCACGCCGACCTCATTTCGAAGTTCGATATATCTGATCCCGAGATCGTCGTTTGCGGACTTAACCCGCACGCCGGCGAAAGCGGTCATCTGGGTACAGAGGATGCCGCGGTCATCGAACCGGTCATTGTTGAATATCAACAGCGGGGCATGATCATTCGAGGCCCGCTACCGGCGGATACGGCGTTTACACCCGCCGCAGGCCATGCCGACGCTGTACTCGCGATGTACCATGACCAGGGTCTGCCCGTTTTGAAATTCGCCGCATTCGGCAAAGCTGTCAACGTCACTCTCGGCCTGCCGATGATTCGGACGTCCGTCGATCACGGTACGGCACTCGATATTGCCGGCACCGGCAAGGCCGATACCGGTAGCATGATCGCGGCGGTTGAACTGGCTGTAAAGTTGGCCGGCGTATGAGCCGTGCGCACCGGCCGCGCAAGCGATTCGGCCAGCATTTTCTGACCGATCAGACTACGATCGACAAAATCGTCGCAGCTATTCAGCCGCAAAGCACCGAGACAATCGTCGAGATTGGTCCGGGCCAGGCAGCAATCACCGAACCACTGGCAAAACTCGCCGGCGTGTTTTATGCCATAGAGTTTGACCGCGATCTGGCGGCGGCGCTCAAGCAACAATTCGCGATGCAGCCAAACGTAACGATTCACGAAGCAGATGCCCTCAGCTTTAACTTCTCCAGTCTGGGGAACGATCTCCGTATCGTCGGTAACCTGCCTTACAACATTTCGACACCTTTGCTTTTCCAGCTCACAGAGTGCAGACATGTAATAAGGGATATGCATTTCATGCTGCAAAAGGAAGTTGTCGACCGAATGGCTGCGCCACCGGGTAACAAGACCTATGGCCGGTTGAGCATCATGCTCGGTTGTTACATGGAGATTGAGCCGCTGTTCGATGTGCCGGCGACCGCATTCAGTCCACAACCCAAAGTTACGTCGTCAATTGTTCGATTACGCCCGCTGCTGGACGACGCTTATGCGATCACAGACCACGAAAAACTGTCCGGCATCGTTGCAGAAGCATTCAGTCAGCGCCGAAAGACGCTGCGTAATGCGCTAAGAGCCAGTGCGACGGAGGAAGATCTCATCGCTGCCGGGATGGACCCGGCATCGAGGCCCGAGCAGGCAACGATCACGAATTATGTCACCCTCGCAAATCATCTAGCCCGGAGCTAGCCTGCACATTGCTCCGGTGTGATGCACATGCTCATCAATCTTGCGTTAGAATGTGTGCATCCGGGCGCTGGTCCGACGAAAATGCGGTGACTAATGGATATGAAAAACTGCGAAATCAGTATCGAAGTCGCAACGGACTACGTCCATGAACAATCCGAACCGGATGATGGCCGTTACGTTTTTTCCTACACGATTACTATTGCCAACCTCGGCGACGTGCCGGCCCGATTGTTGAGCCGACACTGGGTTATCACTGATGCCAATGGCAAGGTTCAGGAAGTGCGCGGCGACGGTGTTGTCGGCGAACAGCCGCATCTGAATCCGGGCGAGATATTCCGTTATTCGAGCGGCGCAGTCCTCGAAACGCCTGTTGGCTCCATGCAAGGCAGTTATCGAATGGAAGCGGACAACGGTAAAAGCTTCGATGCGCGCATCCCTCCTTTCACGCTGGCCATGCCCGGGGTTCTGCACTAGCCCGAATGTTGCAGCAGTTGAATTGCTCTCACCTGGCCTTTGATCGTCTATTTCAACTGATACAACTTCAGGGCTGAAGCAGATGGCGATTTATGCGATAGGCGATCTGCAGGGCTGTTACGACCCGTTCCGGCGCCTGCTCGACAAACTGAAATTTGACCCTGACGAAGACCGGCTGTGGCTGACAGGGGACCTTGTCAATCGTGGACCGAAGTCCCTGAAGACCGTACGCTTCGTTCGCAGCCTCGGCCGCTCTGCCAAAGTGGTGCTGGGCAACCATGATCTGCATTTGCTTGCGGTTGCACACGGAGTAGGCGATTCCACAGACAGGTTCGGGTCGCTTGCCAGAATCCTGGATGCGGACGACTGTGACGAACTGATCGACTGGTTGCGTCGCCGGCCACTCGCCCACCACAGCAAGAGACTGAATACGCTACTCGTACATGCCGGGCTTCCCCCACAATGGAGCATCAAGAAAACTCTCGCGCGTGCGGCTGAGGTCGAATCCAAACTGCGAGGCAAGGCGTACGTGAAATTCCTGGCCAAGTTATACGGCGATTCGCCGGACCGATGGTCAGGTGATCTTCGCGGATACAAGAGGCTGCGTTTCATCGTGAACTGCCTGACGCGTATTCGCATGGTCGACAAAAAGGGCCGGCTGGATTTCGAACACAAAGGACCGCCGGCCGATGCAAGAAAAGGCCTTATTACCTGGTTCGAAGCCAAGGATGCGGCCTGGAAAGGCACGCGAATCGTTTTCGGTCACTGGTCCGCTCTTGGCTTGATTATTAATCCGGACCTGATCTGCGTTGATACCGGTTGCGTATGGGGCCGTCAGCTCACAGCCGTGCAACTTGGCAAACGTCCAAAAGTCACGCAGGTGGTATGCCGCAACAAATAACAAGGCGAACTGCCGTAGTCAATGAAGCCGAGTCTTTTTGAGGCACTGATTCGGGCTGGACACTCACACGCGATCCAGCGTTACAAACGAGAAGCCGAATTGCCGGGACTCGTCCTCAGGAAAATCCACGCAATCAACGACCCGCCATTCGTCATCGTTGAGCTCCGGAAAGAATGTGTCGCCATCGAACGTGGCGTTTATCCGCGTCATGTATATGCGGTCAGCCATCGGCAATATCTGAGCGTAGACGCCACCACCACCGATGACCATCACTTCTTCAGCATCGCCTGCCAGCCGTATCGCGGCATCCGGCGTGTCCACAACCTCGCAGCCATCAATATTCAGCCCCTTGCGGGCGCTTAGGACGATATTCCTGCGGGCCGGCAGCGGCTTGCCGATCGATTCGTAAGTCAGGCGCCCCATGATGACAGGCTTGCCGATTGTCAGCCGCTTGAATCGCTTCAGGTCTTCGGGCAAACGCCACGGAAGCTCGCCGTCGCGGCCAATTACATTGTTCGTCGCGGTTGCAACGATGATGCTTATCTTCACAGATCAGACGGCGACGGCGGCACGAATATGTGGATGACTTTCGTAGTTCAGGATCTCGAAATCCTCAAACCGGTAGTCGAATATGCTTTCTGGTCGGCGTTTGATCGCCAGACGCGGAAGTGCCAGCGGCTCACGTTGCAGTTGTTCGTCTACCTGATCCAGGTGATTGAGATAAAGGTGGCAGTCCCCGCCGGTCCAGATGAACTCACCGACGCTTAGCTCCGATTGCTGAGCAAGCATGTGTGTTAGCAATGCATAGGACGCGATGTTGAATGGCACGCCGAGGAAAATATCTGCACTACGCTGATACAACTGGCAGGAGAGTTTGCCATCGGCAACGTAAAACTGAAACAGGCAGTGGCAGGGAGGCAGCGCCATGTTCGGCAGTTCGGCGACATTCCAGGCGCAAACCAGTATTCGACGCGAATCGGGATTTTCGCGTAAGGCCTCAACAACCTGACTGATCTGATCGATAGTTCCGCCGTCCGGTGCCGGCCAGTTGCGCCACTGTACGCCGTACACCGGGCCGAGTTCACCCTTATCGTCTGCCCAGTCGTCCCAGATCGCCACGCCGTTTTCCTTGAGATAACGAATGTTCGAGTCACCACTCAGGAACCAGAGCAGTTCGTGAATGATAGAACGAAGGTGTAACTTCTTCGTCGTAATGACTGGAAAACCTTGGCTCAGGTCGAAACGCATTTGATAGCCGAACACACTGCGGGTCCCGGTTCCGGTGCGATCGTCTTTTCGCGCGCCGTTGTCACGGACATAACGCATCATGGATAGATACTGTTGCATCTCAGGCAGCCTCTTTCTGCGGCGTTCGATTACGATAGGCAATGATCAGCATTGTAAGGCCTGCCAGAATCATTGGCGCACTTAATACCTGTCCCATGGTGATCCAACCGAAGCCCAGGTAGCCGGCATCCTCGCTCAGGTGCGCATCCGGCACACGATAAAACTCGATGAAAAACCGGAATATGCCATACCAGAGCAAGAACATTGCTGACACCGCCATATAGGGTCTCTGCCGCGCCGAAAACCACCACAGGATCACAAAGAGTACGAATCCCTCGAGCAATGCCTCATAAAGTTGCGAGGGATGCAGCACCTCGTTACCGATCTTGAATCCCCAGGGCACGTCGGTAGGCTTGCCCCAAAGCTCGTTGTTGATAAAATTGCCAACGCGGCCCAACCCCAGCCCCAGTGGACATAGCGGTGCTACGAAATCGGTGATTTGCCACATTGTTTTACCGAGGCTGCGCCCGTAAAGCCACATTGCAGTCAAGACGCCGACAAGACCGCCATGGAATGACATGCCGCCCTTCCATATTTTGAAAATGTATAACACGTCCCTGGCCATCTCGTCCCAACCGTAGACCAGGCAATAGCCGACCCGGCCACCGATGATCACACCGAGCATCATGTAAAACACCAGATCGTCGACTTGTGCGGGCTTGATCGGGGAATAGCTCCGGGCCGCTCGCTTTCGCGCCAACACCCAGCCAAGCACGAAGCCGCCAACGTACATCATTCCGTACCAGCGAACCGTCAGAAATCCAACGGAGAAAATATCCGGGTCGATTTCGGGGTACGTGAGCATCGGCGCTAGTCTAACACTGCCGTGCCAAATGGCGAGGGCAGCAAATCGGCCGGAATTGCGCAATAGGTTATAGTTCCAACCCGGAGAAACACACTAAAATAATGAGCGCTTCAGCAAAATACGAAAACCAGCTGTCGACCGAATCGAGCCCCTATCTTCTGCAACATGCGAGCAACCCAGTCGACTGGTATCCGTGGAGCGAAGATGCACTCAAGCTCGCGAGAGAGGCCGGCAAACCGATACTCCTGTCGGTCGGATACTCGGCCTGTCACTGGTGCCACGTGATGGCCCACGAGTCCTTCGAAGACGAGGGAACGGCATCGCTGATGAACAAGCTCTACGTGAATATCAAGGTCGATCGCGAGGAACGCCCTGACATCGACAAGATCTATCAGACGGCACATCAAATATTGACGCAGCGACCCGGTGGCTGGCCATTGACCGTATTTATCAATCCAGATGATCAGCGGCCTTTCTTCGCCGGCACTTACTTTCCGAAAGAAGCGCGTTACGGCATGCCAGCGTTCTCGGATCTGCTGCAACGCGTTGCCGCATACTTTGCCGAAAACCGGGACGAGGTCCGCAGCCAGGGCCAGCAACTGCAGGATGTCCTGGGAACGCTCGAGCCGCAGGCCATTGCCGATGACTATGAGCTGAACGCAGAACCACTGCGGGCCGTGAGAGCGAAGATTGCTGAGAATTTTGACCGCGAATTCGGCGGTATGGGCAATGCACCCAAATTTCCTCATCCCGAAAACCTGGATCGTCTGTTGCGCCACTGGCGCGCGAGCGCTACTGAAGCCGAGCCCGACATCGATGCGCTGTTCATGGTGTCACTGACACTTACGCGGATGGCTGAAGGCGGTATCTACGATCAGCTCGGTGGTGGCTTTTGCCGCTATTCGGTCGATCGCTCCTGGCAGATTCCGCATTTCGAAAAAATGTTATACGACAACGGCCCATTGCTGGCGCTCTTTGCCCAGGCATTCCTGGCCACAGGAGACGAATTGTTCGGCCGCATCGCCAATGAAACCGCGGACTGGATGCTCTCCGACATGCAGTCACCGGAAGGCGGCTTTTATTCGACGCGCGACGCGGACTCCGAAGGTGGGGAAGGTCTTTACTATGTCTGGACGCCGGACGAAGTCCGGGAATTGCTCGACAGCGAAAGCTATACGCTCTTTGCGGCCCATTTTGGCCTGAATGCGGATGCGAATTTCGAAGGCAAGTGGCATCTGAGTGTGCGCAAGCTGATCAAGAACATGGCAGAGGAAACAGGACGAGAAGAAAGCAGCATTAAGGAAAATATAGACGCTGCCAGAAAAATCCTGTTGCAATCACGCAGTCGACGCGTCGCGCCCGGCAGGGACGAAAAGCAGCTGACATCGTGGAATGCGCTGGCAATTCGTGGCCTGGCTATCGCCGGCAATATTCTCAAGAAGCCCGATCTGATAGGCGCGGCAACACAGGCTGCCGACTTCATCGACCATGAGCTAATCCGTGATGGCCGCCTCCTGGCCAGCCACAAAGAAGGTGAATCAAGGTTGCCCGCGTACCTGGATGATCACGCGTTCATGCTGGATGCCCTGCTCTACCTGTTGCAGGCAAGCTGGAATAAGCGCCACCTCGATCTGGCAATCCGCCTTGCCGACCTGATGCTGGATCACTATCACGACAAAGACAGCGGCGGCTTTTATTTTACGGCCGACGATCATGAGTCGCTGATGCACCGGCCCAAACCATTGGCGGACGAGGCCATGCCTTCCGGCAACGGCATCGCAGCGCTTGCATTACAGCGGCTCGGCTACCTGCTTGGAGAATCGCGTTTCCTCGAAGCCGCCGAAGGTACTTTGAGAAACGCCTGGCGGGCCATGGCCGAGTATCCGCATGGTCACGTGAGCCTGATTACGGCGCTGGAAGAATACCTGACGCCGCCCGAAATCATCGTCATTCGGGGCGAGACGGAGGAGATCCGCCGCTGGCTGGACGAGGCCACAACGATTTATGCGCCGCGCCGGCTGGTCTTTGCGATCGCTGAGGACGCGGAAGACCTGCCAGGTGCATTAGCCGAGAGACGTGCGATCGAAGACCAGACGATCGCCTATCGCTGCCTGGGCAGCCATTGTTCACTGCCGATCAACAGCTTCGCAGCTTTCGTTCAAGAACTCAGCACTACCTATTAGGGGTCGAACCGCTAAACGGCGTTAGGGATCGAACCCCTAAGATCTAGTAATCGAATTTTTTGTCGGTGAAGAGCCTGCGCGCGATCGCCCACACCGGGCCCGCCTCGCCGCTGCCCACAGGCCTTCCGTCGATTTGTACGACGGGAGCCACTTCCCTGGTTGAACTCGTTAACCAGATCTCGTCAGCCTGACGTGCCTCCTCCATTGTCACAATGCGCTCTTCAATCGGCACGGAGCCATCTTTTCGAAGCATATCCAGCAACATCAGACGCGTAACGCCGGGCAAGACCTGGTGATCCAATGGCGGCGTCACAACCATGCCATCTTTAACGACAAAGACATTAGTCGTGCTGCCCTCGGTTAGCTCGCCGGCCGCATTGAACAACAGGGTTTCATCGTTGCCCTCGGCCTGACCTTGCTGGAAATGAATGATGTTGCCCAAAAGCGCGGTAGACTTGATATCGCAGCGACGCCAGCGCTTGTCTTCGGCACTGGAGATATTGAGAGGCGTGACCGCCGTCCGCTCACTTTGCAGCGATGCTGCAAGCTCTGATGCAAATCCGAAAACTGTCGGCGTTATCCCTTTGGGGTAGGCATGATGACGCTTTGTGTCGGCGCCGCGGCTAACCTGAAGATACACCGCCAGATCGCCTGCACCGTTCTTATCGACGAGCTTGTCGCAAATGTCGCGCCACTGATCGTGGCTCCAGTCCAGATTGATCTCGACGGCGCTCAAGCCTTTTTTCATGCGATCGATGTGCAGACTGAAACCGATCGGCTTGCCTTCATGCACCGGAATTACTTCGTATATTCCATCCCCGAACAGGAAACCACGATCCATCGGCGATATTCTTGCCTCGTCGAGGGCCATGTAGTCACCGTTCAGAAAAGCAGTCGTCATCATCAGTCCTCTAATTCGCGGTGATCGCCTGTTTTGCAAGGGCTTCATAATACGGCATGCATTCCTCGAGGAGCGGCTCAAGCTGTTCCGGAAACGGCTCCGTTTTCGGCTGGTACGGTTGAAAGCCTGTTGAACGATGTACGCTGGCGTACCAGTGTTGGGCCCAGATCCCGTCTTCGGGCCGGGCGCCGGCCGGCCAGGACAGCATGGCCTCATCGAATGGAATGCCGATGCGGCCACATAGCTTCCTGAGCACGCCAGCGGGGTCCATAAGAGTCGCCTCAGAATCCAGCACCGGTGGCTCCTGCCCCAGCGAATGCAGATAATCGACAAGATCCAGATGCATTTTGTAGCCGACATCTCTCAGTGTCGGTTCACTGACGTGCTCGGCATAAGAGGGCAACATGTCGCGGGGGTGGCGGATCAGCATCACATTCACGGTTTGCTTCAAGAATGTGCGTTCCAGTTTGACCAGGTGGTGAGTCATCTGTTTAAAGAACGCTACCTGCGTCGGCTGTGCTCCCAGGATGATATCGGCAATGACTTTTTCACCGTCATTCTCCATTGCAGCGATGATGTCGTCGGCGCCAGGATGGTAGTCCTTCGCACTGGAGTTGCTGAGGTAATGTGCATAAAGCGGTTCGTCATAAATCGTCGTATCATCACGCTGGGCGAAAGAGTACATCAAAGCCGTTGAGATATTTCTCGGCCCGCTCCAAACACAAAGACGAATCGGTTCTTCTGCCACCGGTCTGCCTATGATGCTTTTTGCGCGGCGAGAACCGCGGCTTTGATTTCATCCTGGTACAGCGCTTCCAGTCGGCGCGTCATCGGACCGCAGACGCCTTCGCCGATTGTGCGCCCGTCGACCGCCGTGACGGGAGTGAGCCCGCCGAATGTGCCTGTGACGAACGCCTCATCCGCGCCGTAGACGTCGAAGAGGGAAAAGTTTTTTTGCAAGCAGGGGATTTCGACGTTCTTGCACACTTCGATGACTTTGGCACGCGTGATGCCGTTCATGCAATACTGACCCGTGGATGTCCACAATTCGCTACCTTTGACCATGAAGAAATTGGTCGCGTTGCAGGTTGCAACGAAGCCGTGAATATCCAGCATCAACGCCTCATCGGCGCCCGCCTCGATTGCCTGCAAGAGTGCCAGCACCTCATGTAATTTGCTGTGACAGTTCAATCGCGGGTCGAGATAATCCGGCGATCCGCGACGAACTGTGCTGGTAAACAGAGTAACGCCGTTTTCCTTGCTTTCCGGGCTGGCCAGCTTGTGCTCGGCGATGATGACCAGGTTGGGACCGCTAACCACCAGGCGCGGGTCCTGCGACGGCGTTTTCTTGATGCCTCGCGTCAACATGAAGCGCACATGCACGTTGTCGCGCATTTTGTTCGCATCGAGCGTGCGCCACAACTCGGCGGTGAGGTCTTCGCGACTCATGCGCAAGTCCATGGCAACTGCCGCGGCCGCCTGCCAGAGTCGATCCAGGTGCTCATCGAGAAAAACGAGAACGCCTTCGTGAAGGCGCAAGGCTTCCCAAATGCCGTCGCCGATCAGATAGCCGCTGTCAAAAACGGAGATTTTGGCCTCGTTGCGGAGTACAAGATCGCCATTAACGTAAATCAGGATATTGTCATTGCGTTCGTCAGCGACCGCGTTGTGCGTCCCGTGAACCATTCTATGTCCTTCGCACGAATTCCTGTCAGATTGTCGCTCGCGTACACAATGCAAAAATAATTATAAGGAAATTTGCAGCGTACCGTCCGTTTGTCTTTGCCACCCGTCCAGGGTTAGTAGGCGGCGAGTCGTTCTCCGAATTTCGGCGTCACTCGAGCCTTATTAGAGCCCTCGAATACAATTGGCAAAGACTCCAGGCGCCCCCCACTATTGCGCAGAACGACGAAATGCAAATGCGGACCGCTTGAAAAACCAGTATTTCCGGAATCCGCGATATATTCACCGCGCTTCACTTCATCGCCGGGCTTCACGCGAATGGTATTCCAGTTCAGATGGGCATAGACACCAATCGTCCCATCATCGTGCAATATGCGGACCAGGTTTGCCGATGCGCCTTTCTCTCCCGGATTGAATCCGGCACGAAAATTCGTGCTGGCCACTTCGATAACGGTGCCACCACGAGCCGCATAGACGTCGGTGCCGACCGGCATTGCGAAATCGACGGCGTAATTACTGTCAGCGGTATTGTGTGTTAGCTGAATGGGAAACGCCTGCGAGACCATGAATTTGTTTGCGATCGCAAACGGCGCACGATATGGACGATCTATCCTGTGTACAGCTTTTGGATCCCCATGCAGGTACAAGAAGCGATAGCTGATATTGGGCACACCGGCCCCGCTAACCGTATCCAGTCGCAGCAGCTCGGTTTCGCTGCGAGGAGGCAAGAGCCAGTTCATTGACTGATCGGGCGGCGGTCGTTCTACGTTTTCAAGCACATCGAGTACGAGCACGAGTTCAACCGGCGCATGAAACTCATTTGTTGCATGAAACTGAATTTGCCTGCCGACCAGGCGATATGCCAACGATACCTCCGGTTTCTTGAGCCCGTTGGGTAACTCACGCACTTCGGCGCCCGCCTCCGCCTCCGGAGCCCTGTCGGTGTATATCCACTCGCCGTCCGGGCCACGATATTTATAGAGTGCCTGTGCCAGGCTAATTCCGGAAACGGCCAGCAGGATCGCTGAAATCAGCAGCGCCGATGCTCCCGAACGAAGGTAGATCGCCCGGTGGCAGCGACCGCGACCAGCCCTACCCGATGTCAATGCGCTGCCAGCCATCTTCCGTGCGTCTGATTTCATAGGCTGGCCAGTATTGGTTGTCGAGCTTCAGAGTTATGACTTCTGCCGCACCATTCCATGTAATGGTCTTAAGGCGCACTGACGATCTGTCCTGCTTGCCTCTGACAACATCAACGAAGGTTTGCAGGTCCGGCGTCGCCTGGTCGTCCACTTCGACTATCCGCCGTCCGGCCCACAATCCATAACGGGTTGCGGGGGATCCGTAACTGAAGAACGCGATATACACGCCGTACGGATCAATACCTCGTTGCGCGGCCATCGCCCGGTGCGGGTCCTGCAGCAGTGCGCCAGCCCAGGATACAGCCCGTTGTATTCCCAGCCCGTCCAGTGCAACGGTCTTGATTTCGAGGTCGTGTGCGGCACCGTCCCGCCAGGCCGTAACGACCACTTCGGGCTTCTGCACCGCGCGCTCGAGCTCACGGAAGGTGGTAACCAGCTGGCCGTCGATCGCCAGTATCATGTCGCCGTTGCGGAGCTGGGCCGCGGCTGGCGACCCGGCCACGAGGCGCGCCACACTGAGTACCCGCCGACCCTGCGGATTATAATGTTCGAGTTTTGACAGCCACGCTTCGCCGAGTCCCAGTTTGCGGGCAGCAAACAACGGAGCATAGGCAACCTCTACCTGCAGCGAATACAGCGGCCGGCCTGTCCGCACAAGATCGACGAGTTCGCTGACGAGATCACTACCGACTCCGCGATTAAACTGGCCGGAATCATTTCCGCTCTGATAAGAGAAGCTGGACCACAGGCTCACGACACGTCCGCGTTTATCGAGCAGCACGCCGTCGACATCAGGAGGCGCATTCACCAGGTCAATAACTTCCAGGTTCGAATCCCGAAATCTAAGCGTGCGCGACAACGGTAATATCATCGGATCGACGGATGAGACGGTACTCGCCTGATGCACAAGCTGGTGGTCGCCTTTGAGGCCAACGACCCAGACCTCGTCTCCGGGTTCGACCCGTTCTGTATTGAACGTTGCCGCTCTGACCGGTGTGTCGCCAATCGACGCGGGATCGTAGGAGACCACCGCCAGATTGTGCAGTGGGTGCACATACTCAACCTTGCCTCGAACTTCGAGTGAGCCCGCAAATGTGATGCTGACGTCCCCCAGCGCGATCGGAACCGTATTTCTATCGACGACGACGAGACCTCGCTCGGTGTCAACGATGAGCCCGGTGCCATAGTAATTGCGTTCAGATACGCCGGATACCGTATAAGGCAGATCGAAGGTGACGACAACAAGTGATGGCACTATCTTACGAACACGCGAATCGCTGTGACCGCTGAACCGCGCACTGCCGGTTTCTGCTGCAGAGCTGTCGGGGCCAGGCGCCAGGTCCCGGCAGGGCCAGATACCCGTAGTGTCATCTCGCTGACAATGCCGCGCTGGAAACCATCTCCTGTCCATCTCGATCGAGCGCACGATACTGTTGCGCGGGTCTTCAATGGTCTTGTACCGAATCGTCGTCCGATCGCGGTCGCCGAGACCGTTGAGGATCTCTTCGAGGTCAGCAATGCTGGCGACGACTATACCGCCGACTTCCGTGATTACCGCGCCGCGTGGAATTGCAGATCTCGACAACACATAACCGGGGTTTGCCACATACACGCCGTTTACCGCCCGGTTGTAGTGACGAGCCTGCTGATACGACAGGTTGTGAACGATCGCATCACCAAACTCAATGTAGTCGTCCGGAGATATGCTGTGAAGATCGCCAACAAGCACGTCTTCGCTTATGTGACGCCCACCCCTTTCAAGTTCAATCGTGATCTTGTTTCCCACGTTGTCATCCAGGATCATCGCCAGCGGCACGAACTTTGTGACCAGTTCGCCGTCAATACGCAGCAATATATCGCCCGGCGCCAGTTTGCCGGCGGCATCCGACTCGGGGATGACTTGCTCCACCGTGAGCATGCCGGTCTGTTCCGGATGTGACGAGCGGACCAGCTGTTCGGTCTCATCTGTAAGGCCAAGTCTTCGCAGTTCATCGTAGGGTTTGACCTGGAAAACGGTTTGCAGGGTGCCGCGGGATACGGACTTGTCTTCCTGAAGGAGTTTCAAAACACGAGCAATACGATCGAGCGGCAGGAAGAAACTGCTCGCCGCCGAATTGTTCGCGCCGGCATTCAGCGCAACAACTTCACCCTCAATATTGACGACCGGCGATCCGGATGAGCCACCGGATGTGCCTGACGCGGCCTGAAAATAAAAAGTGTTGAAATCGTTGTACTTGCCGCGACCGTAATCCGGCGCTCTTCGATCGAGGCGAGCAATCGTCCCCGAAAGAATCGATAGCTGCTCGCCAGCATCGTTACCGACGACGCGAATCTCACGGCCGATGGCGGCTGCCCCCGGCACAAGGCGCAATTCCGTCGGTTCGATGTAACGCAATTCACGTGGATCATATCTAAAAAAGCCGAAATCATGCACCGGATCGCGATAGATCGGCGTCAGCCGCACTTCCTCATTGTTAAGAAAAATAGCCTCTGCCACGACCGGTCCCGGCGTCACAACGTGACGGTTCGTCAGGATCAGGCCGCGTTTCGCATCGACGACGAACCCGGTAGCCTGTGTCGAAGAGTTCCACTCGGTATCGAATGCACGAGTGCTGTCAACTCGGATGGACACAATGCCCGACGAAATTCTTTCAAGCGTGCCAACCCACGCCGGCTCTTCGGAGAACGCCGGTACCGTGAGGCAAATCGCTACCAACATCAGACCGATTCTGCCTGTCATGTTCTCCTGATAACGCGTGTGCACAATTTCTCCTGTTTCCATGGCTTCTGGACTGGAAGAAAACCATCCAGTTCCCTCTTTCCTTGATTTAGTCCGTATACCGACCATTGTTCAGTGTACGGAGCAAAAGTCGGACCGGACGGCCAAAGTCGACCCGGACGACCGTAATCTCGATTCCCTCGACAGGGTCGAGCCCCGTGTTTCACGGGGCGCGGCGCTTATTCTGACCTTACTTTGTAGGTGAGATCCAGATTTCTCGCCGCCTTCACGTCGTCCAGCCGCCGCACCGGCATCGTGTATGGCGCTTCCTTGTGCCTCGTTCCATCCTGCTTTGCATCCTCGGCGATCGCGATCATCGCGTCAATGAAGCGGTCGAGGGTTTCCTTACTTTCTGTCTCCGTCGGCTCGATGAGCAGGCATTCGGGCACCAGCAACGGAAAGTAGGTCGTAGGCGCATGAAATCCATGGTCCAGCAGGCCTTTGGCGACATCCATCGCGGTCAGATCGATCGATCTCGACTCTTGCTTCAGTGTGATGATGAACTCGTGGCCGGCCCGCCGTTGCGGATATGCCAGTTCGAAGCCGGCATCCCTGAGACGGGCTTGCATGTAATTGGCGTTCAGCGTCGCGAATTCTGCGACGCGCCTCATGCCATCCCGCCCGATCATGCGCATGTACACATAGGCCCGCAGCAGTACGCCGGCATTGCCCATAAATGCCGACAGGCGCCCTATGCTCTGCGGAAAATCATCTTCCGTCAGCCAGTCGAAGAAGGCCTCCCCGTTGTCTTCGGTCTTGCCGACGACCGGCACGGGCAAAAACGGCAGCAGGCGTTTGCCGACGCCGACCGCACCCGAGCCAGGGCCGCCACCGCCATGCGGCGTCGAAAACGTCTTGTGCAGGTTCAGGTGAATGACGTCAAAACCCATATCACCCGGCCGGACTTTGCCGAGAATAGCGTTCAGGTTGGCGCCGTCGTAGTAAAGCAGACCACCCGCATCATGCACGAGTTTTTGAATTTCCATGATCCTGCGCTCAAATATACCGAGCGTGGAGGGATTGGTCAGCATGATGCCAGCCGTCCTGGGCCCAAGCGCTTTTTTTTTCAGTGCCTCGATATCGATATCGCCATCTTTATCCGTCGGCACTTCACGTACGATGCAGCCGCACATCGTGGCCGTTGCGGGATTCGTGCCGTGCGCCGCATCCGGGACGATGATTTCGTTTCGTTCATGGTCACCGTGCGCGACATGATAGGCGCGAATCATTGCCACACCCGCAAGCTCTCCCTGCGCCCCGGCCATCGGCGTCAAAGAGACACCTTGCATGCCGCTGACCGCCTTCAGCATTTCCTGGAGCTCATACATGCACTCGAGAAACCCCTGGCCGTAGCTGGCGGGCCCGAGCGGATGCCGATGCGTGAAGCCTGGCAGCAAAGCCAGGGCATTACAGGCCCTCGGGTTGTATTTCATCGTGCACGAACCGAGCGGGTAGAATTGCGTATCTATCGAAAAATTCTTTTGCGACAAACGCGTAAAATGCCGGACGACCTGCAGTTCGGAAACCTCGGGTAATAGCGCGGGCTCGTCTCTGAGAAATGCCGCCGGTATGCCGGCTTCGGCGGCTTGCGCAGGAGCCTGGGCAAACGCCCTGCGGCCCGGTCGCGATTTTTCGAAGATCAGTGCTTCGCTCATCTCATATCCTTCCTGCCTGCTCGATTGATCTCATGTGCGTTCACTCTTCTATCTTGATACCGAGCGCCAGGTACGCCGCCGCGTAATCGGGTTCGCTCGAAAGGTCTTCGATTTGTTCCCGATGCACAACCGTGTTGTTTTCATCGAGTACGACGACGGCCCTCGAGAACATGCCGGCAAGCGGACCCTCGATGATTTGCACGCCATAGTTTTCGCCAAAGCCCATGTGGCGAATGGCGGACAGCCCGACAACTCGCTGCAGAGACTGCTGGTCGCGAAATCTCGAATGCGCGAACGGCAGGTCATAGGAAATCATCAGCTCCGCAACGTCATCGTAGTCTTTGGAATATTTGTCGAAGGCGATAACTGACCTTGCGCAGACCGGTGTGTCGATACTCGGGAAAATATTGAATATCTTGCGCATGCCGAGCCAGTTCGCGAGTGTGACGTCTTTGAGATCCGTATTGACCAGGGAAAAATCAGGGGCCTTGCTGCCGACAGTTGGCAGCTCTCCGTGGGTTCGGTATGTCCCATCCTGGTAGGTGATTGTCGACATCGATCAGGTTCCCAATATCAGATTCGTCGTTCGTTCAGGCGCTGCGGACCTTGCCCGCACTCATTATTTCCTGTAGAGCACTGGCGTAAGCCTCGAGGTCTGCCTGTGTTTTTGTTTCCGTTGCGCAGACCAGCAGCGCATTGCCAAGCTCGGGCAATTCCCGCGACAGGTCATAGCCACCGAGGATATCCCTCACAGCCAGCGCCTGCAGGACCGGCTCGACCGGGCGATCCAGCCGGATTCCTGCGTCATGAAAATGCGGGCCGTCGAATAGCGGCTCCACACCGTCAATTTGCGTGAGCAGATGTAGCAGCGCCGCTGTTTGCCGGTGTGATGCCAGCGCAACCCTCGCAAGGCCCTGATGGCCCAGCAGCGACATGTAAATCGTCGCCGCAGTTACCATAAGTCCTTGATTCGTACAGATATTTGATGTCGCCTTCGAACGGCGAATGTGTTGCTCCCGGGCCTGCAATGTGAGCGTGAAACCCGGCTTGCCGTCCAGATCCGTGGTACGTCCAACGATGCGGCCCGGCATTTGCCGCACGAGCTTTTGCTTGCAGGCCATGAAGCCAAAATAAGGCCCGCCCGACGACAACGGCACCCCTAGCGGCTGCCCTTCGCCGCAGGCGATGTCTGCGCCTTCCGTACCCCAGTCGCTCGGCGCTTTGAGAAGTGCGAGCGAAGTCGGATTTACGCTCGCTATGACCAACGCGCCCTGTGCGTGCGCCCAGTCCGTCAGTTGATCGATTTGCTCGAGCGTGCCGAAGAATGACGGCTGCTGAATGACGACGGCGACCGGCGCTTCCTGATTATTCAATGCATCGAGATTTGCCGTCCCGTATTTTGTGTCCAGTGACAGCCGATCGAAGGTCAGTCTCTGGCTGCCGGCAATCGTTACAGCCACCTTCCGATACACCGGGTTGACGCCAGAAGTGAGCAATACGCGTCTTGATTTCGCCGTCCGATTCGCCCTGACGGCCATCAGTGCAGCCTCGGCAAGCGCCGATGCGCCGTCATATAACGATGCGTTGCTCGCATCGAGACCGGTCAGGCCCGTAATCATCGTCTGGTATTCGTAAATCGTGTGCAACGTGCCCTGGCTTGCTTCGGCCTGATACGGCGTATAGGCGCTGTAGAACTCGCCGCGTGTGGCGATGTCCCAGACCGCGGCCGGAATATGATGCTCATAGGCGCCGGCACCGATAAATGAAAGCGGTGCTCCATCCCGTGCCGCACGAGCATGCATCAGGCGAGAAATTTCCATTTCGGTCAGCGCTTCTGGTATTCCGTCGAGGTCCTCAATTAGAAGTTCGGCCGGAATTTCGTCAAACAAGCTGTCAATACCCGGCACGCCTATCGTGGCAAGCATGTCTTTTATGTCTTGTTCCGTGTGCGGTATGAAAGGCATTTTCGGCTTCTGCTGGCAATAAAAAGATCAATCAGGCTTCGAGTTCATCGAGCAGTGCCTGGTATGCATGCGGGTCCATCGTGTCAGTCGAATCAATGCTGCCCGACGGTTGCAATCGAACGATCCAGCCATCTCCGTAGGGATCGGCATTGATCTTCTCCGGGTCGTCAGCAAGATCGGCATTGACATCGAGCACCGAACCCGCGATCGGTGCATAAACATCTGATGCCGCTTTGACCGATTCCACGACCGCCATCTCACCGCCGGCCTCAAGCTCCTGGCCGGCTTCGGGCAACTCGACATACACCAGGTCGCCGAGCGCCGATTGCGCGTGGTCCGTAATACCCACTGTGACACTGCCATCCTCTTCCTGACGCAGCCATTCATGGTCGCTCGTGTAGCGCAGATCGCCTGGTAATTCGCTCATTATTCTAGTCTCCTGTCGCAGACACTTTTGTTTGTTTCCCAATAAGGCACGCTGCGGCCCATCAAGTCCTGAATAGTTTGTTTACAGATCAATACAGATCTTTCCGTTGCGCACGAACGGCGGCCGCACGATTCGCACAGCAAGCATCTTACCCCGCACCTCGACCTGTGCCTGTTCGTAATTACCGGTAGGCAAGCGCGCCAGCGCAATAGAACGTTGCAAGGTCGGTGAAAATCCACCGCTCGTTATCTCGCCGTCGCCAACCCCCTCAACGACAACCCGCTGGTGATTCCGCAGCACACCGCGATCCTCGAGCAAAAGGCCCGCGAATTTCATTCTTGCCGACTTCTCGCGAACCTCGCTCATGGCTTCTCTGCCGATGAAGTTGCGATCCGCAGGATCCCAGGCAATCGTCCAGCCGAGTCCCGACTCCAGCGGTGAACTGCTCTCGTCCATGTCTGTCCCGTAGAGATTCATGCCAGCTTCGAGTCGGAGCGTATCGCGTGCGCCGAGCCCGCACGCTGCTACACCAAGATCGAGCAACTGCTGCCAGAAACTTTCAGCGGCGTCCGCCGGCAATACAATCTCCCAACCGTCCTCGCCCGTATAGCCTGTGCGAGCGATGAACAGCTCACCTGCTTCGAGTCCATGGAACGGTTTCAGCGCAAGGGCTGCATCACGCCACTCTTCGTCCAGGACCTGCGCCGCAAGCTCTCGCGCTTGCGGGCCCTGCACCGCAATCATCGCAAGCTCCGCACGTTCGGTAACATCGATCGAGTACGCGGCAGCCTGCTCCATGATCCAGGCGATATCCTTGGCCCGCGTCGCAGCATTGACGACCAGTCGAAACCGGCCCGGCTCGAGAAAATAAACGATGAGGTCATCGATAACGCCGCCGTCGGGATTCAGCATGCAGGTATAGAGGGCTTTGCCCCTGTCAATGAGTTTTGCGACGTCATTGGCAAGCAGGTAACGCAAAAACTCAGTTGTTTTCTCACCCTGCAAATCGACGACGGTCATGTGCGACACATCGAACGCACCCGCATGCTGTCTTACGGCGAGGTGTTCCTCGATCTGGGAGCCATAGTGCAGCGGCATGTCCCAGCCGCCGAAATCGACGATGCGAGCGCCCGCCTCGACATGCTTCGCATAGAGCGGCGTCTGCAATCCCATCATGTACTCCCTCGCCGGCTTACTGTGCATCCGGCGAAAATTCCTGGCCCCGGCCAACAAAAAAGGCGGCAGACCGAATCTCTGTGAAATTCAATCTGCCGCCCCTCTGTCCGGTAACCTGAGAGATCGCGCACCTTGCGGCCGCATACCCCTTCGGTGGGCCGTTTCCGGCCTCTCTCCAGAGCTAATCAGGATGTTCAGTCCGTGTGCCTGAGCGTTTCCGAGCGAGTTGCGCCTTCGGCGCCCCATCAAAAATGGGGTCTCTTCTGAATACCCACTGGATTAGTGGGCGCAATCATAGCCAAGTCATGTTGCGGTTGCCAGCAGCCCGTAAGATCGCAACAATGCGGGCTGCCTATTCCCCGGAGAATTCCAATGCCGAATGCCCGCATCCTGGCCATTTCCTTAATGTGCCTGACAAATCTGACCGCCAATGCCGGCCCGGCGGACGATTTTCAGGCTTTGCTCGATGAAGCCTGGGAATGGCGGCTGGTGCAGAGCCCGGTTTTTGCCTCCTCGCTGGGCGATCGCCGTTTTAACGACAAGTGGGCCGACCTGAGCATCGGGGCGATCGACGCACGCCACCAGCAACGGCAGGATTTTCTCGATCGCCTCACGGCGATCGACTCAGCCGGGCTAAGCGCAAACGATCAGTTGAACTATGATCTGTTTCGCCGTGAATTACACAACAGCATCGATGGCCATCAGTACAAAAATCACCTGATGCCCATCAATCAGCGCGGCGGCGTGCAGTCGCTCGAATCGACTGCTGAGCGACTCCGTATGCAAACGGTCAAGGATTACGAAGACTGGCTCGCGCGCATGGCCGCAGTCCCCGAGGTCATCGAGCAAACGATGGCGCTGCAGGAACAGGGCCGAAAGTCGGGTTACATGCCGCCGAAAATTCTGATGAAACGCATTCCCGATCAACTGGCGCAACAGACCGTCGAGAATCCCGAGGACAGCCCGTTCTTCCTGGCATTTGAATCCATGCCGGACACCATGGCCGAAGAAGACAAATCCCGCTTACGGGAATCGGCCAAAGAGATCATTGATGAGTCCATCGTGCCGGCTTACCGGGACTTCAGCCGCTACTTCACAGACACTTATCTGCCGGCAAGCCGCGACAGCATCGGCGCATCGGAACTGCCGAACGGCGAAGCGTTTTACGAGTACCGCACACAGCTGTACACGACGACACAGATGACACCGGACGAGATTCACCGATTGGGCCTCAATGAAGTGAAACGCATACGTGATGAGATGCAACTGCTTATCGACGAACTCGAGTTCGACGGTGACTTCGCAGACTTCCTGCATTTTCTGCGCAGCGATCCGCAGTTCTACTACGAAGACCCGGACGATTTGTATGAGGCCTATCTTGCAACCTGCAAACGCATCGACCCTGAACTCGTCAAACTGTTCGGCAAACTGCCGCGCATGCCCTATGGCCTTCGGCCCATTCCCGACAACATTGCACCTGATACGACGACCGCTTACTACAATGGTCCCGCCGCCGATGGCAGTCGCGCCGGTTATTACTACGTCAACCTCTACAAGCCTGAGGTCAGGCCCAAATACGAGATCGAAGTCCTGAGCGTGCACGAGGCCATGCCGGGCCATCATTTGCAGATCGCGCTGGCACAGGAACTGGAGGACGTGCCGGATTTTCGTCGCTACTCGGGATTCACGGCTTTTATCGAGGGCTGGGGTTTGTACAGCGAGAGCCTGGGCTACGAACTGGGACTCTACAAAGATCCGTACTCGAGGTTCGGTGCACTGACCTATGAGATGTGGCGCGCCGTGCGCCTCGTCGTCGACACGGGCATGCATTACAAAGGCTGGACCCGGCAACAGGCAATCGATTTCTTCAAAGACAACGCCGCCAAAACCGAACTCGACATTATCAATGAAATCGATCGCTACATCGGGTGGCCTGGCCAGGCGCTTGCTTACAAAATCGGTCAGTTGAAAATACTCGGCCTGCGCAGGCAAGCCGAGCAAGCGCTCGGCGATGACTTCGATATCCGTGCATTTCACGACGAACTGCTGGGCGCCGGGGCAATTCCGCTCGAGGTCCTCGAGACCCGCATGAATCGCTGGCTGACACAACAAATGCAGTAATTTTCGGCAGGTGCCCGCCGCAAATTGATAATCTCACCTGTTCCGTCATTATCGGATCCGCGACGGGGAGGCCATCAAGCCATGTCGATCATAGACAAGAAGGGGATCAACGGCAAAGCACCAACCAAGTCGGCATGCAATTACAAATTATTTTGTACCGAACTGATCTGCACTGGCCTGAATGACAAAGCGGCTTATCTGAAAGTACACCCTGATGTGACGCCACAGACGGCTGAGGTCTGGTCATAGGATGGTAAGGATTGCTAGGGTACAGGTTATCCTCACGCCAATGCTTCAAAAGCTGTTCCAGAAGGCTGGGATTGAAGCTGACTATGTGTTCAAACGCTGGCTCGAAATGTCACAGCCCAGCCCGTTGGATTACTTCACAGTGAGCAAGGATGGTGGACTCGGTGAGCTGGACCTGGGTGCCATTACACCGGCCCAGCGCGGCAACCTAAGAAAAATCAAGGTCACGACCACCAAGTCAAATGATGGCGAGCTGCTGCACACCACCACCACAATCAAGGTTGTGGATCAACAGTGGGCTGTCAAAATTATAGCGAAGCATCTGAGCCTACTTGTCGATCGAATGGCCGAGGAAATTGTGCAGCAAATCGGGGCCCTGATCGAGCAAGGCGTTAATCGGATCAAGAAAATCCGCGATCTGGATGGCTGGAAGGATATTGTCCTCGATGCTGAGTTTATTGACAGCAAGATCGTAGCGGACTAGTTGATACAACAGTGGTCGTGGCCTTTGCCTTGCCATATTGTCGACATCCGCTTTCGCTTGCCGGTTCACCAACGCCAGTCATGGCGCTGCGCGCCATGACTGGCGCACCAAAAAAAACCCCGCGCAGTGGCGGGGTTTCTTAAATGATGATAGACGATCAGCTCATTCAGCTTCCTCTTCTTCTTCCTCTTCTATGGCAGCTGTTTCTTCCTCGGCCGCTTCTGCAACTGCTACGTCCTCTGCTGCGGTTTCTGTCGCTGTTTTTACCTCATCTGCGATCTGCTCCACACTGGATTCCTGTTGATCAGAACATGCAACGAGCAAGGTAGCTGCCGTGAAGCATGCCAATAGTCTGGAAATGTTCATTTTTATTCTCCTGATGCCATATCAGATGTGCCGGCTGAATGCCGATTCTACAACAATGCAGCGCATTTCTTGCGACTTACTAAAGAAGAAATTGCAGCTCACCATGGCCGCTGATTAATTGCCGATGGGATGTCTGCGAGCCGAAAGCAGACATTCGCTCCCATATACTTGACGGTACGATATGCACATCTTTGATTCTGTTGAATGCCTCCCCTCTTTCATCGGAGCATTGTTTTTTGCAGATCAACAGTTTTGCCAGTGTGCATCTCCTTCGAGAAATAAGGATGCCCGGGATGCGCTGTTTCGTAGAACGCGAAGCGATCTACCACCGACATCATGCGCAGCATCCAGCGTTTTTCTACGGCGTTCGCATTGGGATCTACCCCTGCTTGAACCGGCCCCCGCCCGTGGGCACACATCTTGTTGTTGAGCACACAAAGATCGCCGCCACTGGGCACGAACGCTGTGTAGGTCGCTACCTGCGCATCCTGCTCGAAGGCTTCCAGCGCTTGTTGGGCGCGTTGGCTTTGATTGGCACGTAGCGGAAGTTGCTCAATGAAGTCAACGCGCAGCCACGGATGCATCGGATTTCCATAGAGCACGGGGACGGTCTGATCAGCCCATCGTTGGGTCTCGGCGGCATAGTTTCCAGCTAGCGGCTTCTTGAAAATGGGTTCCAGGAGGACCTTTTCATAGCGCTTTCCTGCCAGATCCAGGGAGCGTATTGAGAACAGATAGCACGGCACACGCTCGATGTTCCGCAGCCAGAGGAAAGTTATGAAGTCGGGACTATGATGGAGGTTGGAACCTTCTGTGTGCAGCTTCAGTTCGACTTCCCCCGCTCCGGTTTTCGTCTCTTTCATTTCCGGATCTTGAATTACGCAATGGGAGAATCCGCCGCCTTTACGCTGATAATAGAATTGGGCGAGCGCCCCTCCCAAAGCACCATGGATGAGGGCGGTAATGAACTCATAGGGTTTGACCTTTTCGCGCTTTGCTTCTTGCCATCGAGCCGAAGTCGGACCAAGTTTATCCTCATTCACGTTGACCACGCCTTTAAGGATGATGGCTCCATAATCGGTGCACTGGAAGGCGTCTCTGAAATCGGCGAGTAGGGTGTATAATCGCTCAGG
>JAPUKV010000104.1 GCA_027295475.1 Pseudomonadota bacterium | reverse complement strand
AGCTTACATATTACGGCGGTATTCGCCGCCTACCTCGTAGAGTGCCGCAGAGATTTGCCCGAGTGAACTGGACTTGACCGTCTCTATCAACTCGGCAAACACATTGCCACGCGACCTCGCAGTATTCTGAAGCTCGGCAATGGCCGCGGCATTATCCTCGCCGTGATTTTCCTCAAATTCCCTGACGTGCCTGATCTGATCCTGTTTTTCAGTTTCGGACGATCGGATCAGCTCGAGGTCATGGACTTCGTCTTCCTGTCCGGCTTTGGGCAGGAAGGTATTTACGCCGATGAGCGGATAAGAGCCATCGTGTTTCTTGCTTTCGTAATACAGGCTTTCTTCCTGAATCTTGCCACGCTGATACATCGTATCCATTGCACCCAGCACACCGCCGCGCTCGGAAATCCGGTCGAACTCCTTGTATACGGCCTCTTCGACCAGATCAGTCAGCTCGCCGATGATGAAAGACCCCTGCCCTGGATTCTCGCAATAGTTCAGGCCGAGTTCCCTGGAAATGATCATCTGAATTGCCACAGCACGACGCACCGACTGTTCCGTGGGCGTCGTGATCGCTTCATCGAACGCATTGGTATGCAGGCTGTTGCAGTTGTCGAAAAGTGCATACAGGGCCTGCAAGGTCGTGCGGATATCGTTGAAGCTGATTTCCTGCGCGTGCAGGCTGCGACCGGATGTCTGTACGTGATATTTCAACATCTGGCTCCGCGAACTGGCGCCGTAGCGCTCCCGCATCGCCCGCGCCCAGATGCGCCGCGCGACCCTGCCGATCACCGCATATTCCGGATCCATGCCATTCGAGAAAAAGAAACTCAGGTTGGGCGCAAAATCATCGATGTCCATTCCTCTTGCGAGGTAGTACTCGACAATCGTGAATCCGTTCGACAGCGTGAAAGCAAGCTGGCTGATCGGATTGGCGCCGGCCTCCGCGATGTGATAGCCGCTGATCGAAATGCTGTAGTAATTGCGTACGTTGTTGTCGATGAAGTATTGCTGCACGTCCCCCATCATTTTCATCGCGAACTCGGTCGAGAATATGCAGGTGTTTTGTGCCTGGTCTTCCTTGAGGATGTCGGCCTGCACCGTGCCGCGAACCGACGACAAGGTTCTTGCGCGGATCTCTTCGTAGGTTTTTTTCGATACCAGCTTGTCTCCCGATATGCCGAGAAGCCCAAGCCCGAGACCGTCGTTACCGGGCGGCAGCTCGCCGACATAGTCAGGACGATCTCTGCCTTCGAAAAAGGCATCGATCTTTTTCTGTGCTGCATCCCATTCGCCGGATTCCTTCAGGTGTTTTTCGACCTGCTGATCGATGGCGGCATTCATGAAGAACGCCAAAATCATCGGCGCCGGGCCGTTAATCGTCATTGACACCGAGGTCGTGGGTTTGCAGAGATCGAATCCGGAGTACAGTTTCTTTATGTCATCTACGGACGCGATGGACACGCCCGAGTTGCCGACTTTGCCGTAAATGTCCGGTCGCTCGTGCGGGTTCTCGCCATACAGCGTTACAGAATCAAATGCCGTCGACAACCGCGCAACATCCCGGCCCTGCGACAGGTAATGAAACCGGCGATTGGTTTTCTCCGGCGTTCCCTCACCTGCAAACATGCGGGTCGGGTCTTCGCCGAGCCGGCGATACGGATAAACTCCGCCCGTGTACGGATAGCCGCCCGGCAGGTTTTCTTGCATCAGGAAGATCAGCAGTTCGCCCCAGTCGCGGTAATTCGGTGCCGCGATTTTATGTATCTTTTGATGACTCAGGGATTCACGATAATTCCGGCCCGTTACTTCCTTACCGCGCACCATGTAGCTGTAGTTTTCAGTACGTACTGCATCTCGTCGCGCCGGCCACTCTTTTAGCAGTGTGACGGCTTCGTTACTCAATTCCTGCAATGCTTCCTGATAGCGTTGCCGCAGCACGAGGATCGATGGATCGTTTTCGTCAGTCAGGGCAGCGGGGGAATAGGCGTCGAGCTCCCCCGGCAGCTCCGGATCTTCGAGTGCTCTCAGAGCCTCATACAGATGTTGTACCAGACTCGCTGTCTCCGCTTGTGACCGAACGCTGCCATTGATCTCCCGTCCCTGCTCGCTGATCTCCGCAAGGTAGCGAATGCGCTTGCCGGGGATAACCGCCATGGCCCGCGGTTCCTTTTGCGACACGTCGATGTCCGGTGTCCATTTTTCCGCATCCAGGCCGACTTTTTCGGCCAGCCGCCGGCAAAGCTCGTAGAACATCCAGCTGATACCCGGATCATTGAACTGGCTCGCTATCGTCGGATAGACCGGAACGTCTTCGTCGGCCATCTGGAACTGGACATGGTTTCGCTTCCATTGCTTGCGGATGTCCCGCAATGCATCCTCGGCGCCGCGCCTGTCATATTTATTCAGTACGATGAGGTCGGCAAAATCGAGCATGTCTATTTTCTCGAGCTGACTGGCCGCACCGTAGTCACTGGTCATCACATAAACGGAAAAATCGACCATATCGACGATTTCACTGTCACTCTGACCAATGCCCGCCGTCTCAACCAGGACAAGATCGAAGCCCAGTGAGTTCAGAAACAGAATGTGGTCGGCGAGCATTTCGCTGGTTGCGAGATGCTGACGGCGAGTCGCGATCGAACGCATGTATACCCGATCCGATCGCAGGGAATTCATGCGAATGCGATCTCCAAGCAACGCACCACCCGTTCTTCGACGGGTTGGGTCTACGGCGAGCACAGCAATTCGCATATCCGGATAGCAGCTCAGAAAACGATTCAGGATCTCGTCGGTAACGCTACTCTTGCCCGCACCTCCCGTTCCGGTGATACCCACGACGGGAACCCTGCCCGCCTGGACCTGCCATTCCTTTCGCAGGCTCGCGAGCTTTGCTTCGTCGAAGTGCCCCTCTTCGATCGCAGACATCATAGCCGCGATATCGATTGTTCGATCTGGCGATACGTTTGCGGGAGCGAACGTTTCGCGTCGCGCATTCTCCGTTCGAGCCACAAGATCCCGAATCATCTCTTGCAGGCCCATGGCCATGCCGTCGTGCGGATGGTAAATCCGCTCGACGCCATACTCCATTAACGACTCTATTTCCTCCGGTGTTATCGTGCCGCCGCCGCCGCCGAAGACCCTGATGTGAGATGCGCCAAGCTCGGCAAGCCTGTCCACCATGTAGCGGAAGAATTCGTTGTGACCACCCTGGTAGGAACTGACTGCGATGCCGTCGGCGTCTTCCTGAATAGCCGCGCGGACGATGTCAGCGACACTGCGGTTGTGACCAAGATGTATAACCTCGGCACCCTGCGCCTGAATGAGGCGGCGCATGATGTTGATAGCGGCATCGTGGCCATCGAACAATGAGGCAGCGGTGACAAACCGTAATGGTGTCGCGTCGGCCTTGCCGGAAACACCCGGCAGATCGTCTGCAGCGGTACTCATCGACCTCGGTCCTCCGCCAGATAAAGTGCTGATTTTTCGCCAAAATCAGGAAAAACCCATATAAGTCAATTACATAGGCTATTGCAATTATTTTAATATAGATTAAAATAATCCAGACGAGCGCAGAACACAAGTGCAGGCGCCAGTTTTGACAATGGGATCAGCGACCATGCCGGCGCCGCGGAAGACACCCGCTGCGCCAGCGACACGACCAAGGGGAAATATGGTCAAAATTGCCGAGGAAACACGTTTCCAGCTGCAGCGGGGCAGGATGCTGAAAGCGGCGGCGACCTGCTTCAACGAAAAGGGATACAGCGGCACCTCACTCAAGGATGTCGCTAATCATCTTGGCTTGACAGATGCAGCCCTCTACTACTACGTGCGCAATAAAGAGGAGCTGGTCTATCAATGCTACCTGCGCGCGGCGGAGCTCGGAAAAGAGGCGATGGATCGCGCACGCGCTGAAGGCCATTGTGGATTCGAGCAGGCCTTTTTATACATTCGCTACCACGTGGAAATCATGGTCGGCGATCGCGGCCCCGTCGCGATCATGAGCGAGATTCCCTCGCTAAAACCGACTCATCGCAACGACGTCCTGAACGTGTCGCGGCAGCACAGCACGGGCTTCGAAGAAATTCTGGCGGCCGGAATCCAGGACGAAAGCATCGCCGAATGTGACGTCCGAATGACGGGTAACGCCATAATGGGTGCCATCAACTGGATCCCGAAATGGTTCCACAGTGACGCGCTCCTGGCAAAGAAAGTGGTGGCGGAGTTTCCGAAGATATTGACCAACGGATTACGCAAGATCGAATCGTAGAAGCGATTCGCAGGAGCTGCTTCTACCGACGTGCGTCAATCTCCGGCATAAGCCCGCCTGATCTCTGCTTCGATCTCGGTTAACTCCAGCGCCTCGGAGTCATCCCCGATATCGACAACCTCGACCTGACCTTTCAAGTACTTGAGCCGTGCATCGATCCGGTTTTCTATCAGCTGATAGTAGTGCCCGCCGCTCATCTGGCCGAAACGACGATCGATCACCAGCATATGGCCTCCGCCCCTGGCACCGCCGCGCACCGAGCTGTTTCGCAACAGATCCAGATCCTCTCGAATGAGTTCAATAATCAGTACCCTGTCGCTCAATTCACTTTTGAGCTCTGCGAACAGCGCCTCTGTCGCGGCGAGCTGCGTTGGATTCAGGGTCTCCTCGAGTTCGTTCCCGGCCAGTGATATGGATGGCTCGCCGCGTTCTGCCGCAAGCCGATACCAGGCAAGAGCGACCGCCGGATCCTCTGCCACTCCAACGCCTGTCAGGTGCATGTATCCGATCATGTACTGGGCGTATTTGTCACCTCTGGGTGCAAGCTCGTTACGATAAATGAAATAAGCACGGTCATAGGCGCCCTGGACATAGAGCTTTTCGACCTGCTGCTGCGTACGGCGCGTTCGCTGATCGGTTTCACCGCCGGGGAACGACGGATAGGTTTGCGCCAGAACGACAGCCGCTGTCAAAAGTGTGACAAGACCAAGAGGAATGGATAGCCGAATGTTCACAAGAGACTTCAATCAAATTCTCGAATGTCGCACCCCGGACGAGATGCATTCTCGCACACACCTGTCTGCGACGTGCAGTCAATAAGAGTCTGTTTAGATGACAAAAGTTCCGTGGAAACGTGTAGAGGCAACATTAGCTCCAATGAGCCAGCATCAGGAGCCCGCATCCAGAAAATCGGCCGACCTTTTCTCGAGATTCGACTTGACGGCCTCGGTGTGATTCGGCGTCGCCATGACCCTGATCTGCAGCTCTGCTTCTCGCTGCAGCGCCCGTTCGACCGAATCGTGCCACGCGGTATTGATCAGGCTTTTGATGGCCCGAATTGCGTCAGGTGATTTGCCGGCAATCTCTGTTGCCAGTCCACGGGCCGCATCGAGCGGGTCCTCCTGCACCGACGTAATGAGGCCGACCTCCTCGGCCTCGCTGCTGGCTATTATCCGGCCTGAATAGGCCAGCTCCTTGATGCGGTCCACGGGCATGATGTCCCGAAGCGTGGCCGTGATCGCCATGTCAGGGATGATGCCCCACTTGATTTCCATGATGGAAAACCGCGCATCGGGGCTCGCGTAGCGAATGTCTGCGCCGAGGGCGATCTGCAGCCCTGCGCCGAAAGCGACGCCCTGGATTGCAGCGATAACCGGAACCGGCAATGCGCGCCAGACGTAGGCTGCGCTCTGGAAGAAGTTTGCCGGCGAGCCCTCACGAGCCTGGAACGCCTGCTTGTCGAGGCCCTCAATGCCGTCCCCCTGAAACACCGAAAGATCGATCCCGGCACAGAAATTCTCACCGGCGCCGTAGAGTACGACGGCACGTACGGATGAATCGTCAGCCAGCGACTCGCCTGCGTCAATAAGCGCTTCGATCATGGCAAGATCAACGGCGTTGTGTTTTTGCGGCCGGTTGAGGGTAACCTCGGCAACATGATTTCCAATTTCGACTGTCACTCTGTCACTCATTACTTGCTCCTGCAGCGACACCTGAATCCCGGGCAAGAGTTTAGCATCGGTGCGCGAGTTTTCGGCTTCGTCGCATTGATCATGTTTGCCCTTGCGAACTCGATCGCGACTGCATCCGAATATCCTGGCCCAGGGGTCTTCGAAGTCGTGCAGAGCGAGAGTGAGGTTCGAGTGCTGGTCTATCGTGGCGGCTTGCTCGGTGCTTTCGGGCACAACCATGTGATATCGACGACCGATATCGGCGGTCGCATCGAGATTCGTGAACATCCGGCCACTTCCAGTGTCTGGCTGACGATTGCGGTCGCGGGTCTTGAGGTCGATATTGATGAATTACGGCGTCAGGAGGGCAAGCCGTTCAAAAAAACAGTCTCTGACAAAAATAAGCAAGGCACGCAAGCGAATATGCTTGGCAGTAAACTGCTGGACAGCGCGAACTTCAGTAGTATCGATATCCGTTCCCGGTATTGGTCGGGTGAGCTGCCGGATGTCCTGGTCAAGTCAGAAGTCACCGTCAGGGGTCAGACTAATATCCTGGAATTTCCGGCCACAGTCAGTGCAGGCGATGAGCAAATTATCGTTACAGGGAGCTTCGTTGTGACGCATGGACAACTTGGACTGACGCCATTCAAAGCCTTTCTCGGAGGCATCCGCGTACGCGACCAAATGGAAATGAAATTTCGGATTACCGCGAGACGAGTAAGCGACTGACACTCATGCGGATAACGTGCACTTTCCATTGTTAATAACAACGGCATCGCGCGCCTTCACGAGGCAACGGAACGAGACGATATTGCGATCCTGCCACATTTCAGTGGTTACCGTGTCGCCCGGAAACACCGGCGCTGTGAATCGAACGTTGAATCCAGAGATGAGCGTGTAATCGTAGTTGCAGATGGTCTTGAGTATGGACCGACAGGCTATTCCGTATGTACACAGGCCGTGCAGAATCGGCCTTTCGAAGCCGGCTTGTCGTGCCACGACCGGATCCGCATGCAGCGGATTGCGGTCACGGCGCAAGCGGTAGAGTAATGCCTGATCGGGCCGTGTCTCGAGGTCACAACGCAGATCAGGTTCACGCTTCGGTAGCGTGTGCGGCGCTGGCCCCCGACCGGACGGGCCGCCGAATCCGCCGTCGCCACGCGCGACGATTGTACTGTTGACCACAAACAGCGCTGTATCGTCCTTTGCCATTCGGACCTCCGATTCGACGCAGATCACAGCGCCCCCGTCGGGACCTTTATCGAAAGCAGCTACGACGCGGCTGTCAGTCAATAGTTTGCCGGCGGCGGGCAACGGCCGGAATAAATCGAGTTTTTGTTCGCCGAGTAAAATACGGCTGTAATCCCAGCCACAGTCAGCGAGCAAATCACCCGGCGTCAGGGTGCTTGCCATCGTCGGCACCGTCTTGAGCGACCGCTCTTCAAAAACATACGGCAGCTCATCCTCGTCCATTGGATCACTGCCGAATCCAACGCCAAGTGCGTACAGCATGGTATCCGTATCGTCATAACTGCTGGGCTCGTCGGTACACCTGGTGCCCATGAGCGCATCGTAGTTCAGTGGCATGATTCGACTATCCTGGCTGTCATTGCGTGTTTCCGGTTCAGGTCATGGAAGTTCGGGGGCTGCATTCTATTGCGGTGGTTATTGGGCAGCAAGTTGTCATACGATAGCCACCAGATCAAATCACCACATACAAAACCGATTTGAAACCGACAGCCAGCATCACGCTCAGGGCAGCACATCCGTCAGAGGCCAGGACAATTGCCTCGATGTCCCGGCTGCATATCGAGTACGGGCTCCACTGGCGCTGGACCCCGGCGAGGGTCAGGCGACATATTCGAGACAAGGACACCATGGTGCTGGTCGCAAGCAGGGATGGCGTAATCGCCGGGTTCGCGATCATGCGATTCGGTGACGATCAGGCACATCTTTTCCTGCTGGC
>JAPUKV010000103.1 GCA_027295475.1 Pseudomonadota bacterium | reverse complement strand
CGGAGCCCACGTGTCTGCGTTTCCCCAGTCTGCATCAAAGCTGAAATCGATATCTGACTTTGCGAAAGACGTAATCGACGTCAGGCTGAAACGATCGGCGCCATACCACACCGCTTTCAACGAAGATCCGACACTTTCCTGCGCGTCCTTTCCGGGCTGGTCGGAAAGCACGGTAAAACTGTTATCCACGGCAAAAGCGTCGTAACCATCGTCTATGTCGGTGTACATCATGGTCAACTTGACCGTCCAGTCGGCATCGGTCTGCCAAAGCAATTTGCCGCGGACGGTGGTTTCATGACGGCCGTTCGTATCGTTCCTTCCCAGGAACGCGTTATCGCGGAAACCGTTGCTTTGATAGTGGTGCACGCTGAATCTGAAGCTTGTGTTTCCATCAGGCGGCGCAATCGGGCCGCCGAACGCGACACCACCCGAAAATGCGTCATCATCGGCAATGCCGATGCGAATATTGCCGGACCACTCGTCGCTCGGTTCAGCACTCTGCACATACACGAGACCGGCCAACGCGTTCGCGCCAAAGCGCGTCCCCTGTGGCCCCCGCAGTACTTCAATCTGTTGCACATCGAACAGCGTCGCAATCGACCCAATCCCGCTGAAATCGATATCGTCGATCAGGAAGCCGACGGATGGGTTTGGCGCGCCCTCGTATTGTTCGAGTTCGCCCACGCCGCGAATCTGAAAATACCGTGCCCGGTTTCCGTCGCCTGACCAGTTGAAATTCGGCACGATGAAGACCAGCTCTTCGAAGTGCTGCACGGCCGCCTGCTCAATCATCTTGCGGTCAAGGACAGTAATGCTTGCGGGCAACTCCGCCGCCGTACGCCCGCGGAAATCCGCAGTGACGATAATCTCTTCCAGTATTTCTTCTGCGGCTGAAAAATCCGGCAGTAGTGTTACGGGCAGGAAAAAAATAACAACAGCGCCGACAGGGCGTCGCTGGAAAAATGAAATTGGCAGCATTTAAGAATCCTCTTCCTACGCCGGCATTACCCGGGTCAGGTTCTAAGGGTTCCCGTATCGACGCCGCCTCATGCAGCGCCACGAATCTCAGGCCGGACTGGCCACCCCTGTGATGGCGTTAATTATAGCCCAATATGCGCAGCGCCCGTCAGGACGGGCTCCTACAGCGATTCTACAACCGTGATCAGTGCGTTGTTGGAGCCCGTCCTGACGGGCGATTTTCAGATGTTTTATTCGCGTTTATTTCTCCAGGCGGGCGATCAAGCTCGACGTATCCCAACGATTACCGCCAAGTTCCTGAACTTCCTTGTAAAAACCGTCAACGTGCCTGGTCATCTCAAGTGCCGCACCGTTTGCACCAGCTTCCTCCAGGGCAATTCTCAGGTCCTTGCGCATCCACTCCACAGCGAAACCGAAATCGAACTGGTTGTTGACCATCGTTTCCCAGCGGTTCTCCATTTGCCAGGATTGCGCGGCACCTTTGGAGATCGCACCAATGACGGCGGCAGGGTCGAGGCCGGCGCGTTTGACGAAATGCAATGCCTCGGACAATCCCTGGACAACGCCCGCAATACAGATTTGATTGGCCATTTTGGCGAGCTGCCCTGAACCGGCAGGACCGATATGTGTGCATGCTTTGGCGTAGCACTGCATCACCGGTAGCACACGTTCATAGATGTCGGCATCGCCGCCGACCATTATGCTTAACTGGCCACTTTGCGCACCAGCCTCGCCACCCGACAATGGCGCATCCAGAAAGGCGACATTTTTTTCTTTAGCGGCCTGATAGACTTCGCGCGCTATCTTTGCCGAGGCCGTCGTGTGATCGACGACGACTGCGCTGTCACTGATGCCTTCCAGGACGCCCTCATCGCCGAGAATCACGACCCTGACATCGGGATCATCACCGACACAGCAGAATACGATTTCCGCGACAGCGGCGGCGGCGGCAGGCGTATCGGCTGTTGCGCCGCCATGGTTCTTCTGCCATGCCTCGGCTTTCGCTCTTGTCCTGTTGTAGACCGTAACTTCGTGGCCGGCACCTGCAAGAAAACCGGCCATTGGGTAGCCCATGACACCCAACCCAATGAACGCAACACGCATTTCATAGCTCCAGTAATAAACTCGCAGCAATCCTATGCTGCGCTGGCCTGATTCTCACCGGCCTCCTTTTTCTTCTTTCGTGGGTCGAGGCCGACGGAACGCGCGATGATTTCGCGCATTATTTCCGAACTTCCTGCATAGATTGTCGAGACGCGTGCATTCAGGTACATGCGGCAAATCGGGTACTCGTCCATGTAGCCTGCGCCGCCATGCAGTTGCACGCAATCGTCCAGGATGCGGCACTCCAGCTCACTCGTGAAAAGTTTTGCCTTTGCTGCCGTATCGGCACTCAACTCGGCACGGTCGTGTTCTTCCACGCACTGGTCAATGAACGCCTGTGCAACATCGATGTTCATGCGCATGTCCGCCATCTTGAACCGCGAGTTCTGGAAATCGGCTATGGTCTGGCCGAACGCTTTTCTCTCCTTGATGTAATCCATCGTGATATCGAATGCCGCATCGGTGGCAGCCAGGTAGCCGATTGCACCGAGCAGACGCTCTTCCGCGAGGAAGTGCATCAGCAGATAGAAACCACGGTTCAACTCACCCAGAAGGTTTTCCTTCGGTACTTTGACGTTATCGAAAAACAGCTCGGCCGTGTCCTGGCTCTTCAAGCCCATCTTCTTGAGATTGCGGCCCCGCTCGAATCCTTCCATGCCGCGCTCGACGACGAACAGACTCAGTCCATGACGGCTGCTCTGGTCTGTCCTTGCGACAACTACCACCAAGTCGGCCAAAATGCCGTTCGAAATATAGGTCTTCGAGCCGTTTAGCAGGTAATGATCGCCCTTGTCTTCAGCTTTCGTTCTTATGCCAGCCACATCGCTGCCGGCACCGGGTTCGGTGATTGCGAAGGCCAGAACGTGTTCGCCGGTGATGCATTTCGGCAGCCAGCGTGCTTTCTGATCTTCGGTGCCGAGCTCGCCAATATAGGGCCCGACGAGGCGGCTATGCAGTGTCATGAAAAATCCGGCATCGCCATATCGTGCGTTTTCTTCGATAAGGACCTGTTCGTAACGGAAATCCGATATGCCGGCACCACCGTATTTTTCGTCGGCCCACATCAGAAGAAGGCCCTGTTGCCCGGCTTTCAGGAAAGCCTCGCGATCGACGATGCCCTGCTCGTGCCATTTATCGCGATAGGGCAGGATTTCCTTCTGCATGAAGTTGCGTACTGAATCACGAAACATCTCGTGTTCGCTGTCAAATATCTTGCGGCTCATGACCTGTGCCCTGACATGGAAAATTGGTTACCGATATATCGCCTGATTAGCGGCCCTTGAAAATTGCCTTGCGCTTTTCGAGAAACGCATTGATGCCCTCTTCGCAGTCTTCACTGGCTCGCAGCGCATTTTGTAACGAGGCCTCGACATCGAACGTGCTTGCCCAGCCGTGACTCGCCGCATGACGCATGGTTTTTTTGGTCGCGGCGAGTGACAGAGGGGCACGCTTTGCGAGCGCATGTGCCCAATTCAGCGTTTCATCCATGAGAGCATCCGCCGGTACCGACTTATTGGCCAGACCCAGTTCGACACAGCGGTCCGCACTGATTCGCTCGGATTCGATGCTCAACTGAAACGCCTTGCGATAGCCGAGCTGGTGCACCAGCAGCCAGCTCAGCCCGCCGTCCGGCACCAGGGAGATGGTCGTAAATGGTGATAACAGGAACGCATTGTCCGCCATCACCAGGAGATCGCACATCAGCGCATATGACACACCGATACCGGCTACCGATCCGCCAACAGCGGCGATAACCGGCTGCTTCATCTCGGCAATACATTCGAGTACCGGTCGGTACTCCTCCTGAAGTTGTTGCTCGACCAACCGATCAGCAGAAAGACTGTCCTTCAGGTCGGCGCCGGCACTGAACGAACGGCCCTCGCCAGTCAGTATGACCACACGAACCGATTCTTCGCCTGCGGCTCGTTCGAACGCTGTCAATAGATCTCGGCGAAGTTCGGTGTTGAATGAGTTCATCGCGTCCGGGCGGGAAATTGTGATGATCGCTACCGAATTGTCCTGGCTGTATTTCACTGTCTCGTAGTCGCCCATCCAATTCTCCTCAGGCTGCCGAACGATGTGCTTGCGCATCGACAAGCCCGTAGAATGTCTCGCCTTTATCGGCCATCGACCGCAGGCTGTCCGGCACGGCGAAACGTTCGCCGTATGCTTCAGCCAGGCGATCGGCCTCTGTGACAAAGTTTTTCAGGCCCTCCGTCTCGATGAAAGAGATCGTGCCGCCTGTGTAAGGCGGAAAACCCCAGCCGAAAACAGATCCGATGTCGGCATCAGCCGGATGCGTGACAACCCCTTCGTCCATGCAGCGCACCGTCTCTATCGCCTGCGAATAGAGGATGCGCTTGCGGACTTCTTCAGCCGATGGCTGTTCGTCAGCCAATGGATAGAGTTCCTTCAAGCCCGGCCACAGGTGTTTCTTGCCGCCCTCAGGATAGTCATAGAAACCTTTGCCGAAGCGCTTGCCCCGGCGGTCGAGCTCCTCGACGAACTTGCTGATCACCGCATCGGCTGGCGAGGAAACGTAAAGTTCACCGAGATCCTGTTTTGTTTGCTTCATCACGTGGTAGCTCAACTCGAGCGAAACCTCGTCCGTGACAGCAAGCGGGCCGACCGGCATGCCCGAGTGTTTCGCAACGTTTTCGATCAGCGCCGGGTTGACGCCTTCGGACAGCATCCTGATGCCTTCGCGGCTGAATACGCCGAAAACGCGGCTGGTGTAAAAGCCCCGGCCGTCGTTGACAACGATCGGCGTCTTCCGCAGTTGCTGAATGTAATCAAGCGCCTGGGCGATCGCGACATCGTTGGTGTTCTTGCCGACGATAACCTCAATCAGCGGCATCTTTTCTACCGGCGAGAAGAAGTGGATGCCGATAAACTGTTGCGGCCGTTTGGAGGCCTCGGCGAGTCCCGTGATCGGCAATGTCGACGTATTCGACGCAAAGACCGCATCGTCAGCAATAACGGCCTCGGTCTTCGCGGTGACATCGGCTTTGATTTTCCGGTCTTCGAATACTGCCTCGATGACGAGCTCGCAACCAGCAAGATCGTCAAATTCCGTCGTCGTATGAATCCGATCCAGAATGTCAGCAGCCTTGTCCGACGTCGTGCGGCCTTTGTCGATTCGTTCTTGCAGGAGGTTGCGGGAATAGTCTTTGCCAAATTCGGCTTTTTCCTTAGTCGTGTCGAGCAGCACGACGTGCATGCCGGCTCGTGCCGAAACAAATGCGATACCGGCACCCATCATCCCGGCGCCGAGAATGCCGAGCTTTTTGACCAGTCGCTTTTCCGGCTCACTCGGCCTGCGCACCAACTTGTCGGCAGCCCCTTTGTTAATGAACAAAGTACGGGACATGTTGCGTGATACCGGGCTCATCAGGATCAAGGCGAAATACTTGGATTCAATGTCGAGCGCCTTGTCTATCGGTAAAACAGTGCCTTCGTAGACGGCAGACATAATTGCGATCGGCGCCGGGTAATTGTGCTTGGTCATCTTCTGCAACAATGCCGTACCGAACATGAACGTCTGAATGGCAGACGGGTTCATGAGCCCCGCACCGCCCGGCACTTTGAAGCCCTTCTTGTCCCAGGGTTGCTCGGGATTACCTGTCTCGAGCACCCACGCTTTGGCGGCTTCAATCTCCTTGCCTGGTTCGACAAGTAGATCTGCGATACCTGCTTCAACGGCTTCTGTGGCCTTCAGGTGCTTGCCCTGTGTAATCAGTTGTAAAGCCGCTTCAATGCCGATGAGTCTCGGCAGACGCTGGGTACCGCCGCCCCCGGGGATCAGCCCAACCGTGACTTCCGGCAGGCCGAGTACGGATTTCGGGTTATTTGCGGCCACTCGGTAGTGGCAAGCCAGGCAGACTTCGAGACCGCCGCCAAGCGCCGTGCCGTTGATCGCCGCAGCGAATGGCTTGCCACAGGTCTCAAGCTTTCTCAGCGTCTGTTGTAATCCGCGGCACCAGCCATAGACCTCCTCCGCGTCCGTACGCTGCTCGAACGTCTCGACCAGCCCCAGCAAATCGGCACCCGCCATGAAAGAATCTTTAGCGGACGTAATAACAGCACCTTTGACTTTGTCGTCACCCGCAACCTTGTCGACAGCATCCGACAGATCCTGCAGAAACGCCGGCGTCATGACATTCATCGACCGGTCCTTGACGTCGATCGTCAGAATAGCGACGCCGTCTTTATCAATTTTGTAATCAATCGTTTTCATTTTTTCATCCAAAACTTATGAAACATTCGGAAGTAGTGATTAGTGAGCGCCGCTATTACACGCGTTCGATGATGGTCGCGGTACCCATGCCACCGCCCACGCATAAATTAATGAGCGCGGTATTCAGATCCCGGCGCTCGAGTTCGTCCAGCACCGTGCCGAAAATCATCGTTCCGGTCGCGCCCAAAGGATGCCCCATCGCAATCGCACCGCCGTTGACATTGATCCTGTCGTGGTCTATGCCGAGCTTTTGCATGAACAACATGACGACGGATGCGAACGCTTCGTTGAGTTCGAACAAGTCGATGTCGTCTGTGGTCATTCCGCAGCGCTTGAGCACTTTTTCCGCCGATGGCGCCGGGCCTGTCAGCATGATTGTCGGATCAGTTCCGACCGACGCAAAGCCCTTGATGCGCGCCCGTGGCTTGAGCCCGAGCGCATCACCCATATTTTTGGAGCCAATCAATACCGCAGCAGATCCGTCGACAATGCCACTCGAATTGCCACCTGTATGCACATGATTGATGGCCTCAAGCTCGGGGTACTTCTGCAAAGCGACCGAATCGAAGCCGGCTTGCTCACCCGGAATCTCGAATGCTGCCTTGAGCCCTGCGAGGTCTTCGGAGGTTGTACCGGGACGAATGTGCTCGTCCTTGTCTAGCAATGTCATGCCTATGTGATCCTTGATCGGTATCACCGAATTATCGAAATAGCCGTTGTCCCAGGCATTCGCGGCACGTCGCTGGCTCTCAACGGCATAAGCGTCAACGTCTTCGCGCGAGAAACCGTACTTGGTGGCAATAAGGTCCGCGCCGATTCCCTGCGGCACGAAATAGGATTTGTAGGCGAACGCGGGGTCGGCGTGCATGGCACCTGAGTCCGAGCCCATCGGCACTCTGGACATGGATTCGAGGCCGCCGCCGATCGTGAGATCGGATTGCCCCGACATAACCTGGGCTGCCGCACTGTTGATTGCTTCGAGTCCCGATGCACAAAAACGATTGATTTGCTTGCCGGGCACGCTCTCATCGTAATCGGCATTCAATACCGCGAGTCGGGTGACACAGGACCCCTGCTCGCCGACCGGCATGACGCAGCCGAACACGACATCGTCGACTTTGCTGGTATCAAGTTCGTTGCGATCTCTGAGGCTGGCGAGTACCTGAGCCGCCAGGTCGATCGGTTTTACTTCGTGTAGTGCGCCGTTCGATCTGCCGCGGCCGCGCGGGCTGCGGACGTGATCAAAAATATATGCGTCTGTCATGTTGCTGTCCTGTTCTCGAGTGAAAGTTGCAGATGCTCCTTCATATCTTCGTTTGCCTTCCTGAAATCGACCGATTTTGGATCGATCAGCCAGAGATAGGTCATTCCTGATATGTAGGCGATGTAATGTGCAGCGATACTTTTAGGATCCGCATTCTTGCGAATTTCGCCGGTTTTCATCCCGGCGCGCACCCAGTCGGCAACGTCGTCCTGCTGGCGTCGATGTATGTTGACGGAAGTCTGCCGGTATTCCGACCTGGGACTCGCTGCACCGCAATAAAGAATTTGCAGTACCCGTGCATCGCGCGGCGAATCAGACACAAACTGGAAGAATGAATCGAGAGCAGTGCACATTGCGTCGATGCCCGATTTATCACCGACCCCTTCTTGCAGGTACCCGAGCCAACGCCTGGAGATTGATTTGCAGACCTCGTCATAAAGACCGGCCTTGGATCCGAACCGGTATGTCGCCAGACCGCGGCTGTAGCCTGCCTTTTCGCCGATCGCCTGCAAAGTGGTCTTGTCGGTGCCATACTCCAGGATCAGCTCGACCGCAGCATCGATCATGGCCTTGTCCGAAATCGCGGTGCGCTCTGCCTGCGTCAGCGACTGGCCATTCTCCGCAACAGGCTGGGGATCGGTGGACAAATTGAGTGCCTCGAAGATTTAAAAAGAGTTTGTTAATCAACAAGTAATACAGGCTTTATAAGAAACTTGTTGTCAACAAGCAAGTGATTATACTGCAGCAAACAAGGCACGACAAGCGTCGCAAGAGCCGCAACCTCAGCCGTTGGTGGGCTTGCCGATCACGCCGGTCTTCTGCAGCCTCTCGATTTCAACCTTCGACAACCCCCATTCACTGAGGGCCTCGTTGCCGGCGACGCCGGGCTCCGCTGGCGGGCTTTTTATTTCTGACCTGGTACGAGAAAAGCGGGGCGCCGGACCTGGCTGGACGATTCCGTCGCACTCCACGAACGTTTTTCGGGCCTGGTGGTGTGGATGGTTCGGCGCTTCGGTCATTGAAAGCACCGGCGCGACACACGCATCGCTGCCTTCCAGCATTTTGCTCCACTCATCCCGTGTCTTTGTCACAAACACGGCCTCGAAACAAGCAGCATGCTCCGGCCACTTGCCGGTGTCGAACTGATCGTTTGGTTTAATCTCATCTATCGACAGTACTTCAAGCAAGGCGCGAAAAAATCGCCTCTCTATTGCGCAGACCACAACGCTTTTTTTATCTTTGGTCGCATAGGTCCGGTAGAACGGCGCGCCCCCGTCCAATAAGTTGCTGCCTCGATCCTCGCGCCACATGCCGCCGGCGCGCAATCCGTAAAACATAGTCATGAGCGAAGCTGCGCCATCGACCATCGCAGCATCAACAATCTGTCCTTCGCCGGATCGACCGGCTTCGAGCATGGCAGCAAGCATCCCCATGGCGAGATAGACTCCGCCACCGCCGAAATCCGCAACAAGATTCAACGGCATGACGGGTCGTCCGTCTTTTGCTCCGATGGCCGCAAGCGCGCCTGTCAGAGCAATGTAATTGCCATCATGTCCGACCGAGTCCGCCAGTGGCCCGTTTTGACCCCAGCCGGTCATGCGTCCATAGACCAGACGTTTATTTCGGCCCAGACACTCCGTTGGCCCGATTCCAAGCCGTTCCATCACTCCGGGTCGAAAGCCTTCGAACAGCGCGTCGGCATCCGCGCACAAACGAAGCACAAGTTCGACACCGTCCGCATGCTTCAGATCGATCGCGATCGTCGGCCGGCTTCGATTCATCAGATTGTATTTCGCCGGCAGGGGAATACCGAGATCCGCGTCGGACAGGCGGTCTATGCGAATGATCCGGGCGCCCATGTCGGCGAGCAACATGCCGCAAAACTGGCCAGGACCAATGCCGGCAATTTCTATGATTTTGAAGCCTTGGAGCGGGCCCATGATTTCGATCCTGCTTCTTTTTTTCGGAATACCGGACTACAAGGAACTACAGAGTTGCCCTCCGTCCACTTCTATGGAGCTGCCGGTCATGTAGCTGCCGGCGTCTGATGCAAGCAGCAGCAACGGACCGGACAATTCCCCGAGCTCACCGATGCGCCGCATCGGGATCTGCACAAGCATTTGCTTGGCCGCGTCCGTCTTGAAAAAGTGCTCGTTGATTTCTGTCAGAAAGTAGCCCGGCGCAATCGCATTGACCCGTATGCCGTATCTCGCCCATTCGAGCGCCATTGTCTTGGTCAGATTCACGACACCGCTCTTGGCCGCAATATAGGAACTCAGCATTTTGGCGACCCGAAATCCGAGTACGGACGCGATATTGATGATACTGCCCGGCTTCTCAGCTTTGATCATCGCCCGCGCCGCCGCCTGTGCAACCAGGAACACGCCTTTGAGATTGGTGTCGATCACGGCATCCCAGTCTTCCTCACTCAAGTCGACAAGAAATCCCTCGCGACTTATGCCCGAGTTGTTCACCAGGATATCGGCGATGCCGGCGGATGACTCGGCCTCTGCAAAACAGTCTCGTACCGAGGCAGAATCGGTGACATCGAGATCAACACATATCGCCTTGCCGCCCTTGTCTGCGATTGACTGAGCGGTCTCCTCGAGTTTATTCCGTCTCCGCGCCGCAAGGACAACGGTGGCCCCCGCCTTCGCCAGCGTTTCGGCGAACTGCCGGCCAAGACCCGAGCCGGCCCCCGTGACCAGAGCTACCCGCCCTTCCAGATTGAACCGTTCCGCGCATGTCATTGTTCGGGCTCCCTTGGCTTGGCCTTGTACGTTCCTGTCGCCGTGGCGCATAGAAGATTGTGCTCGGGGTCCAGGAGCTTCGCCTGGGCAAAGAACAGAGATGTTGTCGTTCTAACCAACTCGCCCTCGGCGATCACCGTATCGCCTCGGTGCGGCGCCATGTAGTTACAGCTGAGATTGATTGTAATCGAGACGAACTCATCTGCAATGCCGTGGCTACCTGCGACTGCGCCGGCGATATCAAGCAGCGAGGCGATGACGCCGCCGTGCAGAAAGCCAACGGTATTGCGGTGGTCCGGCCGGACCGGCATCTCGAGTCTCGCGAAGCCCTCTCGCCAGGATGTCAGTCGAAAGCCCAGAAATTCGAGATAGGTACCCTCGTAATGTGTTGGATTCGCCAGAATGCTTTCCAGACC
>JAPUKV010000102.1 GCA_027295475.1 Pseudomonadota bacterium | reverse complement strand
TCGACGCATAGCGCTTCGGATCGGTATCGCGACGTCCGCCGCGCAAGGGAATGTTCGGGCCTTTCCGCTTCTGCTTGCCGAATCCCAGATCGCCCAGACCGGTCGGTTTGGCCGGCTTGTTTCGCTCGTCGTGCACCGAATCCCCTTCCATGATGATGGTCTCGACGAGCGGGTTCTTTTTCTTCTTTTCCTTCTTCGTCTTTTCACTGGACGTGTCGTCATTGTTTGAGATTTTCTCTTGCACGATCGTCGAAGTCATGCCGTCGTCATCTTCGACAGCGATGGCAAACAGGTCTTCATCGATCATCATGTTGAGAATCTTTTCTTCCGCTGTCTCCTCAGGAATCTCGAAATCGAAATCCTCGGCTTCGTCAGGTTTCTCAGGTTCCGCAGGCTCCTCGGATTCCTCGGGATTCTGGGATCTTGTTGTGGCTTCGGATTCAAACGCAGCTGCGATCATATCTTCATCGATCGTAGTATCCCCGTACTCCTCGTCGTCGTCCTTGAGCGCTTCGTTTATGCTGCTCAGGTCGATGCCCATAGCCTCGGCCTGAATCGCGAATTGCGTGTCCATGTCCAGTGGCGAGTCGATATCGGGCGATACGTCAGTCTCGTCCTCTTCCTCGGTATCGAGGATCCCGACCCGTGACAATTCTTCCGGCGGAATGTCCGTATGTAACATTTCTGTATCGATTATCTCGGGCTCATCGATATCGGCCAGCAAGTCCTCCCAGTCGTTGGGATCACCGACAGCGAGATCGACTTGTTCCTCTCCGGCATCCGCCGGCGAATCGGCTTTTTCGTCCTCAGGCCCGGGCTCGGGCTCGGGAGCTGGTTTTGCCTCGGAATCGAGATCATCGGGCAATGGTGAGTTGTCGTCGAAACGCATTTCGTCATTGGCGCTTTTCGCTTCGGATCCATCATCCTCGTCGTCAATTACACGCCACTCGACGCCGGTATCTTCAATCCGAATATCTTCGCCCGCGAGCTGGTCCAGTGTTTTCAAAAGCGCGGCACTTTGCTTGGCCGAGATTGATTTCGGTCGCGTGTCCGCTTCGAGTTTGCCGGGCTCTTCGGGCGTCAGTTCAGGAAGGTTTGGCTCGGGATCGGATCGAACGGTCGCTTTCGGCTTTTCTTCGGACAGATGTTCGAGCGCATTAAAGGCGATGCCACAGCCACCGCAGCGAACCTTACCCGCTGCCTGTTTCAGAACTTCTGCCGTGACGCGAAATGCGACCTCGCATTCGGGGCATTGGGTATACATCGCTCAGCCCTCGATCCTTCGACCGGTCAATCGTGCCCAGGTCTGCGCATCATGTTGCCTGGTGACGGGTTCATCGAACTCGATCCAGGGCCGGTAAGCCTCGAGCACCTGATCGACCTGTTCCGAGAGTATGCCGGATAATGCAAGCACACAACCGCCATTGACGCGTCTGGCGATGGGTTCTGCCAACTCGATCAACGGGTTTGCAAGAATGTTTGCGACGACGACGTCGAATGTTCCATCGATCTCATTCGCACATCCGACCACCGTCAGTTGGCCGTCGACATTGTTTCGAGTTGCGTTGTTCTGCGTGGCGACAACAGCTTGCGGATCGATGTCCATGGCGACGGCACTGTCGCTGCCGAGCAACAATGCCGCGATCGCAAGTACGCCTGAACCGCAGCCGTAATCGAGTACAGTGAGTCCGTGCAAATTGAGACCATCGAGCCAGTCAAGACAAAGCGCGGTAGACGCGTGCGTGCCGGTTCCGAACGCCAACCCCGGATCCAGTCTTAGGACAACAGCAACGTCATCGTCGACACTCGAGTCTCCCGGACAGATCCACAGTCGAGATCCGAATTGCATCGGGCCGAAATCTCTGCGCCACTCATGCTCCCAGGCTCGGTCCGCGAGTACGGAGACCTCGTTCTCCGGCAAGTCATCGATCGATAGCGACTGAAGAAGATCAGTGCGCAATGCGCTGAGGTCAGCATCGGGCGAGAACAGACCGGTGATGCGCGTGTCCCGCCACAGCGGTGTCTCGCCAGGTGCGGGTTCGAGCACGGGCCTGTCGCTGGCGTCCGTTAGTGTGATTGAGCTGGCGCCGTGACGCGCGAAAATTTCTTCGACGGCGTCCGGGTTTAGCGTTTCAAGATCCATGGCAAATTGTCGCCAATCCATCGCGGCTTAGATGTGTTCTCGATCACACAAGACCGAGACGTTTTTCCAGGTAGTGAATGTCGGTGCCGCCTGCCTGGAACGCCGCATGCTGAAATATCTCCTGGTGCAAGGGGACGTTTGTCTTGATTCCCTCGATGACTATCTCGGTCAGCGCGTTTTTCATTCGCGCGATGGCTGCGTCGCGATCGCCACCGTGAGTAATCACTTTGCCGATCATCGAGTCGTAATATGGCGGCACTTTGTAGCCGCTGTAGATATGGCTGTCGACGCGCACGCCAGGACCGCCCGGCGCATGCCAAAGGCTGATAAGCCCGGGGGAGGGCATGAACGTCTTTGGGTCTTCAGCGTTTATTCGACACTCGATTGCGTGTCCCTGGAACCGGACATCGTCCTGGGTGATGCTGAGTGGTTCGCCGGCTGCAATACGCAGTTGCTCGCGAACGATATCGATGCCGGTGATCATTTCGGTTACGGGATGTTCGACCTGAATGCGCGTGTTCATTTCGATGAAGTAAAACTCATCGTCCTGGTACAGGAACTCGAAAGTACCAGCGCTGCGATAGCCGATCTCTTGGCACGCTTTGACACAGCGCTCGCCAATGCGCTTGCGTTGTTTTTCGGTAATGCCGGGCGCTGGTGCTTCCTCGATGACCTTCTGGTGGCGGCGTTGCATCGAACAGTCGCGCTCACCGAGGTGAATTGCGTTGCCATGGTTGTCTGCAAGCACCTGGAATTCGACATGTCGCGGGTATTCCAGGAATTTCTCCATGTACACGACGTCGTTATCAAAGGCAGCACGTGCCTCGGCCTTGGTTACGGAGATTGCTGCTATCAGGGATGCCTCGGCATGTACGACCCGCATGCCGCGGCCACCGCCACCGCCCGATGCCTTGATGATCACCGGGTAACCGATATCGCGGCCGATTCGCATGTTCTCGTCCGCGTCCTCGCCGAGCGGTCCGTCGGATCCGGGAACGCAGGGCACGCCGGCCGCCTTCATGGACCTGATCGCCGACACCTTGTCACCCATCAGTCGAATTGCGCTGGAGGGCGGGCCAATAAAAATAAAGCCGCTAGTCTCGACCCTCTCTGCAAAATCGGCATTTTCCGAGAGAAAGCCATAGCAAGGGTGCACGGCAACCGCATCTGTGACTTCGGCAGCGCTGATGATCGCGGGCATGTTGAGGTAGCTTTCCGCCGAAGGGGGCGGGCCAATACAAACAGTTTCGTCGGCGAGCAATACGTGTTTGAGGTTGTTGTCGGCTGTCGAGTGCACCGCAACGGTCTTGATGCCCATTTCACGACAGGCACGCTGTACGCGCAGGGCGATTTCGCCACGATTGGCTATAACGACTTTGTCGAGCATTTTGGCCGGGCCTACTTAGTCGCCGGTCCGTTGGTCGATGACGAACAACGTCTGTCCGTATTCGATCGGCTCACCGTTCTGCACGCGTATCGACTTGATCACACCGGATACGTCGGCTTCGATCTGGTTCATCATCTTCATTGCTTCGATGATACACAGTGTGTCGCCCTCGTTGATGCGATCGCCGACCTGAACATACGCGGCTGCGTCGGGTGACGACGAGTTGTAAAAAGTGCCGACCATCGGCGCCTGCACGAGAAAACCATCCTCCTCTGAGTCTGCCGCCGCTACAGGTGCGGCTGCTGCTGCAACCGCGGGCGCCGCTGCCGGGGCAGCCACAGGCGCGGCCACCGCCACGGGCGCCGCTACCATCGCAGGCGCACCCTTCGGGTAGCGGCTGATGCGAACCGACTCTTCTCCTTCTTTGATCTCGATCTCGGCAATGCCGGATTCATCGAGCAACTCGATCAGCTTTTTTACTTTCCTAATGTCCATTATTTTTCCTCGGCATTCGTGATGTGCCGACTGGCGGCATGCAGCGCCAATTCGTAGCCGTAAGCTCCGAAACCAAATAAACAACTATGCGCGATGTCACTGAAGTAACTTTTGTGTCGAAACTCCTCACGCGCAAACGTGTTGCTCAGGTGAATCTCGATAAACGGTATCGCTACCGCAAGAAATGCATCGCGCAATGCGATGCTTGTGTGAGTGAATGCACCGGGATTGAAAATGATGAAGGCAACGCCGTCTTGGGCTGCCTGCTGTACCCGGTCGATCAGATCGTGCTCGGCGTTGCTCTGGTAGCACGACAGCTCGTGCCCGAGGTCTGCGGCCACGGCAGTGCAGCGCTTCTCGATGTCCGCAAGCGTCGTTGCGCCATAGACTTGCGGTTCACGCGAGCCCAGCAGGTTCAGATTTGGGCCATTGACAAGCAGAAATTGGGCCATTCGCAGGTGATACCGACCAGTTTCCCGAAGATGGCCGCAATTCTAACCGTTTTCCGGGACTTTCATGCAAGTTTTCCAATAATCGGGGTCAGAGCCCTTTCATCCTCAAAAGGGTCGTAGAGACTTGCGGGCGGCCTCTTTGTCGATTTCGCCGCGATCGAGCTGCAACAGGACATCGGCCACACCATCAAGATACTCCTGGTGAATCTCACCCATGTGAGCGCTGATCAATTCGCCGTCTCTTGCGACGATCATTGTGAATGGCAGTCCGACAAAACTGATGCCCGACGTTTCGGCAACGGCCATAGCGTCCTGCTCGCCGACCAGAATCGGGTAGTTGAATTCTGCCGATTTTGAATACGCGATTACAGGTTCCGGGAATTCAATGGCGATACCGATCACCTGAAAGCCGTCCGCGCCATGTTGATCCTGAAACGCTTTGAGCAAT
>JAPUKV010000101.1 GCA_027295475.1 Pseudomonadota bacterium | reverse complement strand
GTCACCGATATTGCAAGTCAGGCATCGAGATTACTATCTGGATTGACGTGTTCTGATTGACAAGTGTGGGGCGGTTATTGTGACTTGTGTCGATTCGGCCCGGAACAACAGGCATTATTCTTAGTCCGACAAAATGGATTGGCAGGAAGGGTTCTGTAGCCTTATACTTTGACGATATGCTGAGGCGGAACAAAACATTTACTCGCTCAATGCTGCTAGCTCTTATGCTGGTCATCGGGTCTGTTCAGGCCCATGCGTCGTATTTTTGCAGCATGATGGATACCGTCATTCACGATGACTGCTGCTGCGCAGATTCTGGTATCGATGACATGGCGTTCACGGACAGAGAGCCCTGTTGCGAAAAATCAATTGAACTGGGCATTGATGCCGCTTCAGATCAGGTGCAAACCAACATCAAGCCGATCAAGTTCGAATCTGACGTCGATCCACCTACTGCCGGCTTCTGCGCAATTGATTACTCGTTTGAGCTTGGCCATGTTGTAGCAATAATCTACCTTGGCCAGGCCGAGGCCATTCATTCCGCCGGTAGTACAACCTACCTAATAACGCTGCGCCTGCGCATCTAAACACCACCACCTCTTGATCGTTGCTGGTCTCTGGCCAGTTGACGATTGTATCCGCTTTTTGTCCAAACGATAAAACGGAGGTGGTCTGTGATTGCCGTCACCCATCCAAAAAATTATCTGTACTCTATTCTGTTGATCGCTTCGTCGCTCAGTGCAGCGCAAGCTGATTCCATTGTATTTGAAGCACACTATCTGACGGCGGACTTGCTGGTTGCCTTGGTAACGCGGGAAAACCCTGGTATTGCTGAGCTGAGTGCGGCCGCAGAAGCTGCCGCTTTCAGGGTGGAGCCAGCCGGGTCCCTTGATGATCCTGTATTCAGCTACGTATTTGCACCGCGAACTTTTGGTCGAGAAGGCCAGGGACTCAATCAGAAAATAGAGCTGAGTCAGAGCATACCGTGGCCCGGCACGCTTGCCGCACGAGAGCAAGCAGCTCGCTCATCGGCGATGGCTGCGAATGAAGGTGTTGATGCACTGCGGCTGCACGTCGCTGCCCTCGCGCGCGGGGCGTATGCAGAATGGTATTTCACGCATCGAGCGCTGGAAATTCACGGGGCAACGCACGATTTGCTCGATGAGCTGCATTCCGTTGCCGAAACACGCTACGCAGCCGGTCTGGCACTCCAACAGGATGTATTGCAGGTCGAACTCGAACAGCTGCACTTGCATCGTCATGGCCTGAGGTTGACGCAGCAAAAAGATGCAGCCAGGGCGCAGATCAATGCGCTGTTAAATCGACCACCGGATGCCCAGGTACCGGAGCCTGGTTCTGTTTCGATTCCCAAGAGCGTTGCTCCACTGGAGATCTTGCAAAACTATGCGCTCCGGGAACATCCGGAGCTTCGCGGGCTTGATGCGCGGATTGCGAGCCACGTGGCAAAAGTTACGGTTGCAGAAAAAGCACTGCTGCCTGATCTGCGTTTTACAGCAGGATACAACAGTCTTTGGGATGAAGCTGACAAACGGCCGGTCATCGGCATCTCCATAAACGTCCCATTCAATCGAAGCAAACGCAAGGCGGAGGTGAGCAGGGCGAAAGCGGAGGTTCGACGCACGCAATCACGTCTTGCAAATCAACGCACGCAGCTCTTGGGCGAGCTCGCTCGTGCACGCGCAAAGGTAATCGAGTCGCTTGAATCGGTGCAACTCTACGAAAATTCCCTGTTGCCGCTTGCTGATGAGTTCCTGGAAGCTGCATTGGCGGATTACCAAAGCGGAGCAGGCGATTTCCTGTCTGTCATTGCCGCCGAGCAACACAAACTTATAGCCGCTGAGGGACTTGAGCGCAACCGGGCAGACTACATGCGTCACTCTGCGGAACTCGATCGCTGGACGGGTGCAGCTCTTGACGGAACCGGGTATCCCGGTTTGGAGGTGAATCATGAATATCAATAGAAAACTGGCGCTTGCCGGTGTTGCCACGGTACTTATCGCGGCAGTCTTATGGACCATTGTTTTCGATGCTAACGATAGAGAGGCCTTGTCACGCGACGAATCCCTCGCCTGGTTTGAGTCGGGTGCATTCGAAATTGGCGTGGCAACGGTTCCCGGTACGCCCCGTGTTGGCGAGAATGATCTGATTGTCAAAGTCCGACTGGCGGACGGCTCGCCGGCAAGCAATGCTGAGGTCAGCGCTTATGCGGAAATGCCGTCAATGGGTGCGATGCCGGCCATGCGAGCACCGGCTGATTTGGTTGAGACGACAAACGGCCAATTCGAAGGCGCAGTCGATCTCCGAATGCGCGGCGCCTGGCCGCTCACGGTAAGCGTCACGGATTCCACACATGGCAGCGCGCAGTTGTCCTTCGATCTTGCGACCGACCGCCCCGGGTTGCGTATCGCTACCGGCGGCACGCCTATCGGTACGACTGGCATTCAGCAAGGTGCTGTAGCAAATAATATGGCGGAATCACAGGCAGAGACGATCATCGTAGACAGTCGCAGGCGGCAATTGATTGGTCTCGAAACGAGCACGGTGACGCATCACGACCTCGTAAAAACAGTTCGAGCGATCGGCAGCGTTACCTATGACGAACGCCGTCTCACGAAAGTATCGCTCAAATACGATGCCTGGATCGGCGAGCTTGAGGCTGATTATGTTGGTGCGCCGGTTACGCGCGGGCAGCGGTTGTTTAGTATTTACAGCCCGGAACTTCTCGCCGCCCAGCAGGAATATCTCGAAGCACGCAAGCGAATATCGCGGCGTGACCCCGACGATTCGCTGTTAAAGGCATCTCGCCAGCGGCTGAAACTGTGGGACCTGTCCGACCGCGAGATATTGGCGCTCGAGGAGCGTGGGGCGCCGCGCCAGTACGTGCCGATCTATGCGCCGGCAGATGGCATCGTCGTTGCTAAACATATCGACAGCGGTAGTGCGGCAAAAGCGGGGCAGACTCTGTTGCGAATTGCAGACCTTAGTCAGGTCTGGATTGAGGCTGAACTTTACGAAGCCGAGCTCGATTTGGTTCGCGAAGGAATGAACGCAATCGTAAGCCTGCCCTACTTGCCTGACCGGTCCTTTGTTGCCGTTGTGGATTACGTTTATCCCTATCTCGACAAAGCGAGTCGAACGGGCCGTGTTCGGTTAACGCTCGACAATGTCGACGGCGCACTCAAACCCAACATGTATGCAGAGGTAAACCTGAAGGCAGACATTGGCCATCGCCTTGCCGTGCCTGAAGATGCTGTGCTGTTCGCTGGCAACAGCCGGGTCGTATTCGTCGATTTGGGTGGAGGCCGATTAAAACCCGTGAGAATTAAAACAGGTCAGCACGCCGAGGGCATGATCGAAGTGACAGAAGGCTTGAGCCTCGGTGACGTGATCGTGACCTCAGGAAATTTCCTTATTGCGGCCGAAACCAAGCTCAAGGCGGGGATTAATCAATGGTAGAAAATATGCCGAATCGTCTCGGGCCGCTTGAGCTGTTGATTGAGTTTTCGGCGCGCAACTGGTTGTTGACCATACTGCTGACAACGGTCGCCGCATTATGGGGCTATCGTTCTCTACTGAACTCTCCCCTGGACGCAATTCCAGATCTATCGGACGTGCAGGTAATTATCTTTACCGAGTGGCCGGGGCGCAGTCCGGACCTGGTCGAAGATCAAATAACCTACCCGCTAACAACGACACTGCTGGCGGCACCGAAAGTGAAATTTGTGCGCGGCCAGAGTTTCATGGGTCTGTCGTTTGTTTACGCCATCTTCGAGGATGGCACCGACATGTACTGGGCACGCTCACGCGTTCTCGAATACCTGAATTCGGCAACCGGCGATCTTCCGAAAGGTGTCCGACCAACGCTTGGCCCGGATGCCACCGGCGTAGGGTGGGTGTATCAGTACGCACTCGTCGATAGAAGTGGCAATCAAAGCCTAGCCGATTTGCGGAGCTTGCAGGACTTCAATTTGCGGTACGCACTGGAAGCCGTTGAAGGCGTCGCTGAAGTGGCGTCTGTCGGCGGCTTCGAAAAGGAATATCAGATCAATGTCGATCCCAATAAGCTGGCGGCATACGGGATTCCGTTGAACAAGGTGATTGCGGCAGTACGGGCTTCGAACAACGATGTCGGCGGCCGGGTTTTGGAGATCGCCGGCCACGAACAGTTTATTCGTGGTCGTGGCTACGTGCGCTCAACTGAAGACCTGGAGCAAGTCGTATTAAGTGTTGACGTTGACGGCATTCCGGTTCGCGTCGCCGATGTTGCAAGTGTCTCTCTGGGCCCGGCTTTG
>JAPUKV010000100.1 GCA_027295475.1 Pseudomonadota bacterium | reverse complement strand
GCTACATGGCGACCCCGATCGCCATTACGGTCGAAGTCGCGAATATTTTGAACCGCAGCCTGATCATCTTCGGTCAGGGCGCGATGCGTTGTCATCCTTATGTCTTGCGGGAGTTGCAAGCGGCGCAGGACGAGGACGCTGAACGCGGCCTGATCGAGTTCGACGGCGCGCTTTTTTCTCACATCGGATACGCGATCAGCAACGCTGCACGATCATTTTTCCTTGCACTTACCCATGCACGGTTCAGCAAGGTGCCCTACAACACGCCAACCCGACGGTACTACCAGAACATCAACCGCTACAGCGCAGCATTCGCGCTTGCTACCGATTTTGCGATGTTGACGCTCGGCGGCAAACTCAAGATCAAGGAGTTACTCTCGGCACGGCTCGGAGACGTTCTGAGTTCCATGTACCTTGCCTCGACAGTCCTCAAGCACTTTGAGAACCAGGGCAGGCGCGCAACCGACCTGCCGCTGGTCGAGTGGTCAGTGCGAACACTCATGTATCAAGCCCAGGAGCAGCTACACAGTTTTCTGAGGAACTTTCCGAATCGGCCGGTTGCATTTCTCTTACGCCTCGTCATATTTCCGCGCGGCCGCACCTATCATTCTCCGTCCGATGAACTGGGCGGGAAAATTGTTGACCTGATCACACGCACAGGCGAGGCCAGGGAGCGGCTCAGTCAGCAGGCCTACACAACGCTCGAAGCAACGAATCCGCTCGGTTTGCTGCAGGAAGCACTGGCATTGTCAGAGAAACTCGCGCCGCTCGAGAACAAGCTGAAACAGGCCAAAAAGGAAGGGCTCATCCAGTCCGAATATTTCGGCCACCAGATCGACGAGGCAGAGAGCGCCGAGATTAACAGCGCTGCGGAAACTCGTGAGCTGCGCGCCTTTCACGAAAAAGTACTGCACCTGTTATCAGTCGATGATTTCTCGCCGGAGGAACTCAGCAGGACCGGCTCGCTCAGTGCCAGCCCCGCGGTTCCAGTGGCTGATGCCGCCGCGATCCCTCGAGTTCAAAAGTCTAAACCAAAGACCAAAAAAGCGGTGGCAAAGAAACGGGCTGCTGCGAAGAAAAGCAGCCGCAAAAAAGTCGCTTCAAAGAAGAAGACCGTAAAGAAAAAATAACGGCAGTCTGATCGATGAAAAACGCCTTCGGGCCAATATACGAAGTTACGATTAGCGTTGATCGCGAGATCGTCGATCAATTCGATGCGTGGCTGGCGCAACACGTCGAGGAGATGTTGCAGATCTCCGGGATTTCCCGCGCGGAGGTTTTTGAGCAGGAAGACGACGGTCAGGGTCGAGCCCGCCGCATCGCACATTATTATTTCGTAAGCGACGCTGATCTCGAGCAATATCTTTCGGGGCCGGCAGAGGCGATGAGGCAGTCGGCCATCGATCGCTTTGAGGGCAGGTTCGAGGCGATCCGCCGCGTATTGCGCCAAACCGATATCGCTGCTGGCGAGCTACACTCGGTTGAAGTCTGTCTGAATTGCGGTACAACACTCGACGGACAGTACTGCGGCAATTGCGGACAGCGTGCGACCAGCAGGCTGATCAGCGTATGGGAATTGCTCAGAGATGCCTTCGGCGACTTGCTGGAACTGGATTCCCGCCTCTGGCGTACGCTGATTCCGCTGACTATCCGCCCGGGGCAACTGACCCGTGATTATCTCGAAGGCCGGCGTGCGCGCTTCATGCCGCCATTTCGCATGTACCTCGTATTGAGCATCGTCTTTTTCCTGGTCGCATTTTTCGATCCTCGGGAAGAGTTGGGACTCCTGTACGAGCCCCAGGCGCTGTCGGCCATTGAAAGTGAGGAAGACTCGAATGAGGCGGATGCCATTCGTGCAGAGATCTTTAGTGACCTGGCCGAAGAGGGGATCATTGTCGATAACTCGGCCCGCACCGAAGCCGGGAATGCCGATTCCGAGGATGACGATGACGGAGATTCGGACAATAACTGTGATATTGACGACATCAACAATGCAGACCTGCCGGACTGGCTGGCATCGCGCCTGACAGAAGAACGCCTGAATCTCATGTGCGACCGCATCATTGCGGACGATGGCAAGGCATTTGGCAAAAAACTTCTGGAAAACGTACCGGTGGCATTATTCGTCTTGCTGCCGTTGATGGCGCTGGTGCTGAAAATCATGTATCCGTTGTCGAAGCGATATTATGTCGAGCACCTGTTATTCGTGGTGCACAATCACTCATTTATCTTCCTGATCCTGAGCATGCAAGTCCTGTTTACGCGACTGGGGTCACTGCTTCGCTTGCCCGAGACCCTGATCGATGTGGCCGTCCTCGCGGCGTCGCTGTATGTCCCGGTTTACCTGTACAAGTCGTTGCGCCGCGTTTACGAGCAGGGCCGGTTTTTTACGATCGTAAAATTTTCGATGCTCGGATTTGCCTATTTTGCCGGCCTGATGCTGATGTTTGGCCTGGTCGCACTGTTCGCCGCGTTCGCGATTTAGGCCGCGGCGTGCCGCCGCGCTTGAGTGCGAGGGCCGCTACCACTAGAATTTGAAGGCTGCGCCTTTCACAAGCAGGATAAGGACCAATTACCAGGCCATCCATGGACAGAAAAAGCATCGGAATCAGCGGACTTGCCGCCTACGTACCGCCATACCGGGTATGGCTGGAGGACTGGTGTCAATGGACCGGTAACCATTGGCCGAAGGTGCGGGAGGTTGTCGGGCGCAGCTTCCGCGTGCGCGGACCCAATCAAAGTATTTATACGATGGCTGCCACGGCGGTCATGCGCCTGATCAGGCAATACGATATCGACCCTACGCGTATCAAGTTTCTTGGCCTGGGCACTGAATCCAGCACTGACAATTCCGCCGGCGCGATCATCGTCAAGGGCATGGTAGATCGCGCGCTCGAGATGCAGCGCAAGCCGCCGATCGCCAGGAGCTGCGAGGTACCGGAATTCAAGCATGCCTGCCTGGGTGGCGTGTACGGCATGAAAGGTGCGTTGCGTCACCTTGCGCTGGACGGCGCCGGCACCCAGGCGATTGTCGTCTGCGCCGATATCGCCGAGTACGCGCGCGGCAGCAGCGGCGAACCGACACAAGGCGCCGGTGCGATTGCAATGTTGCTGGAAGAAGAGCCTAAACTTGTGGCAGTTGATCTGATCAAGTCCGGATCAGCATCCGATTACCGCATTATCGATTTTCGCAAACCAATGCTGAGGTTCTGTGGTCAGGATCGCAGTGAAAGTCTCCTGGTGCAGGATTTCCCGGTCTTCATCGGCAAGTACTCGACTACCTGCTACATCGACGAGACCTTGCATG
>JAPUKV010000010.1 GCA_027295475.1 Pseudomonadota bacterium | reverse complement strand
CCTCGTCTCGCGGCATTGGGATACCCGGTTGTATACGGTTCTCGCAACCCGGAAAGTGACAAGGTAAAAGCTCTTCTAAAACAGACCGGCCACGGGTCCACCGCGACGACCCAAAAAGATGCTGCACAACAAGGTGACATTGTCATGTTGCTATTGCCGTGGCCCGCGATGGAGACAATTACACAAAATCTCGGCGATATGAGTGGCAAGGTTATGATCGATGTTTCCTGGCCACCAGTGGAATTTACCGATGATGGCTACTACGTGGTCACGATCGACACTTCCAGCGCAGAAATGATTCAGGACTGGAATCCGGGCGCCATGGTCGTTAAGGCGTTTGGAACGCTGGGTTCGAATGTTATCGATGACCCGTTGATGGCAGGCGGACCCGTCACAGTGCCGATAGCGTCAGATTACGCAATTGCAAAAGAAAAAACTGCCGCCATGGCTATCGCACTGGGCCTGGATCCGGTCGACGCGGGTCCTCTCCATATGGCTCGAAATATCGAGGCCATGATGTTGCTCTACTATATCCCAGTTGTGCAGGGTAAAGAGATGGGATGGGAATTTTACTTTCGTAGAACCAATTATTGGATATGCAATAAGTATATTCCCGAAGGCGGTGAGGAAGAAGGGGGAACGGCTGCAAATGCTCCTGATGTGGCTGACATTCCCGACATTCATGGTCCGCCTGAGCCATGCCCCTGAACGATTGTGCTCCGCGACACAATGGACAACTGACGCAGCTCCGCTTTTGGCCGTTTTCTGCCTGTCGCGACATCGTTTTTCGGGCCGATTCAACGACTGCTTCATCACAATAGCGGCCATTCAGATTTCAGTTGTGGAAAAGTCAGCTCGAACTTCCGCTTCACGCTCAATAGCGTCCATCGGGATGGTAGAGTTCTGAGGGGCCGCTAACGACCCAAAGCGGACATTAATCGCTACATAGTCATAGTTGCTGCGTAGCAAATTGGAGGCACTATCACTTTCTTGCAATTCATTGAAAGGTTAGCGGGGGCCAATACATGTTTTTGATCAATTAGCATGACTGATTTCGAGTACTTAAGTGTTTTGATTGCAATCATTGTGGGCATTGGTATTGCTCACTTGCTTATGAGCCTCGGGCGTATCCTCGGTGAGTCCAGCCGTTTAAGTAACTGACTTAGTCCATCTAATCTGGACTTTGAATCTTTTTCTGGTGCTGATTGCGTTTTGGTGGTGGGGAATCAATCTCAGACAATTGGAAGTATGGGCGTTCCTACCATTTCTTCTTGTATTGTTGAGCGCTTCAATGTGGTGCCTCATGGCAGCAATTCTGTATCCGGTCGCAATACCGCCTGATTTTGACTATAAGGCCCACTTTCTTCAGAAACGCAGACTATTTTTCTCAATTCTTGTATTGCTCGCGTTTGTAGACCCGCTTACTGCATTGGTCCTCGGCACGGACCACATCATGGAATTGGGCTGGGCTTACCTGCATTGGGATCTAGCGAATCTTTTGGGCGGAATCTTGGCGATTCGGTACGACAATGAGCGATTTCATAAAGTGTTCGCCGTTTACTGGGGGCTATCGCTGGTTTTCTTCTTTTTGTACACACAAGGGTCGCTGACGGGTTGATACAGGTATTGGACTAGACTCAATGCCCGCTTGTGGCCGAGAGCGGAAGTCAGAATCTAGTAATTCCAGAGTCTGTGACATCTGCTATGCCTCCGAAAGCAGACGTCGGGGTGATACGATGGTGAAGGGCCCGTAGCGACCCAAAGCGGTTCCCAGTTAGAGACGATACTTGCTCGTAAAACGTCGGCTGCAACATGGTCAATCCGTAACCTATAAGGCATCTCATGAAACGACCGACGATAAGAACAGCGGCCGGCACTCCAGACTGACTGGATCGAATGTCATCCAATAACGTCCGTTTATTTGCAGTCTGCATGTTGGCCGCATTCGTTATAGCTGGCTTTTTAGCTCCTTATGGGATTCTGGTCGGGCCGATTGCGGATGCATTCGTGATGGAAATCGGCGTAATCGGGTCGCTGTTTTCGTTTTTCACGGGAGGCATTTTTGTAGGTTACATCGTCGCTTTCTACATATTTGCTCAAGTTAAGGTCAAGACCATCATTGTAGTTGGATACGGTGTTGTTGCTCTCGCCGTAACCTTCATCTTCCTGGCGCCAGGGATAGTCACGCTTTCGACGGCACTGGCCGTAATCGGGTTTTGCTGCAGCCTCATCGTTTGCGGTTCAGTGACGCTAATCAGCCAGACCTGGCATGGGAAACAACGTCAGAGTGCACTGGTTGCACAGGATGCCGCGTTCAACGGCGGTGGCATATTTTTTACCGCCATAACGGCACATCTGATTGGAAAGAACCTTTCCTGGCAGGTTGGTTACGCCCCGCCGGCGCTATTCGCGTTAATGACAATTGCACTTACAATATTCACACGGCTAAGAATCACCGGGCAAACGGAACAAAAAAGCAACGAAACGACCGAATGGAATGCCGGAATCATATTGGTCGGCGTCGCTGTCATGCTTTTTATGGCGGCGAAGCTGACTGTTATCGTTTGGGCGCCGCAATACCTGGAGCAAGAATTCGGTGCCTCGCCCCGTCAGGCCAGCGATGTAATGACCAATGTCTTCCAGGCTGCTTTTCTTGGTTCCTTAGTTGGAACGTATGTCGTATCTAAAGTCCGAATTCATCATTTTCTTGCCATGATGATTTCGATTGGTGTGGTTGCAACCCTGGTGATGCTTATCACTGAGGACTTGCAGGTGGTTACGGCAATGGGATACTTATTCGGGCTGTCCGTTTCGGCCACATTTAATTCGTATATGGCGTTCGCCCTTAGTTTTGTAAGCGCTCCAAACCACAAGAATGTGGCCTACATGCTGCTGGCAGGGGCTGTCGGATCCGGTCTCGGGCCCTTGATAAGCAGCCAGTCAGTCTTGATAACGGATACAACCAGGACGCCGATCATATTTGCGTTTAGCCTGATGGCGCTGGTACTCGCTGCCGTGCTGATGATTGGTAACAAGAACGTGAGAGTGAAGTTGAAATCGATTAGCTGGTGCTGAAGTTGAAAATGGTAGAAAAGGGGGTCGGATCCAATTAGCGGGTCGACGGGTTTCAAGTGACAAATTTTTGGATCCGAGCCCTTATCTCAAGGTTCATTCTTGGGCAGAGAAGAAACACAACAGGAGAGAGAAATGAAAAGATTCATGTTTCTGCATTTCGGATTCGAAAAACCCACGCCGGAAATCATGGCGGCTTGGAACAAGTGGTTCGAGTCGGTCGCAGACAACACCGTGGAAAAAGGGGGTTTCCACGGCGGTGCACGAGAGATTTCGCGTAGCGGAACCAAGGACCTGCCCATGGGGATGGAATCCATCACGGGTTACTCGATCATCAATGCCGAGAGCCTTGATGATGCAGAAAAGATCGCTCAGGACAATCCATTCATTGCGAGCATCCGGGTCTACGAAATCATGACCCAGTAGCTCGGTGACGATGTCAGGACTCGAGACCCAACGCAGGGGCGCGCTGCTAGTCGAAAAAGGGGGCCCTATGGACCCCCTTTTTTGATTATAGGATGGCACCTACCGTTTTATGACCGACTTAAACAAGCTATCAAGAACGTTTATCTCTTGAGGCGCTTCTTGAGGCACTTCTTGTTGCTGTGCTTCGGACAATACCGGAAATTCATATTTCAACATGGCCGCATGCACAGCATCAACGGACGCAGTTATCGGTGCGTCGGCCATCAATTGTTGTTCGTTCACGTTCTCTGTCAAAGGCACTTTGTACTGCACTCTCTCGATATGCGTGAGTTGTCGGTTTTCCTTCGGCATCAGAAGTGCCACCTCGACATCGACGTTCGAGGTAAGGAAATATCGAAAACTTCGATTGCTGAGACTATTGAACAATTTTTTTCCGAAATTGCTCTCACCTAAAGTCGAGGCTCTGTAGTTGGCATTGGCTTCCCGACGGCTTTGACTCTGGATAATCGTACTAGTAATTACGTAATCAACATTGTCAGGATAAACTGATGCGACCCCGAGTAGTGCGTTTCGCCGGTTGGCTTCTGCCGTGACGGGATTCATTTCAATTACTTCGAACGGTGTTCTCGCAGCGACAAAATCCCTGACGGCGGCTGTCGCATAACGGTTCTCCGTATTGCGGTAGTACACAGGATTGATCAGGGCTGTTTTTTTGCCCTGCCCGATTGCACTGGCGCCATATATCGGACTCTCGGTGTATCTGTCTCGTCGCGCCGCGGCGATATCGGCAAATTCTCCGTCAGGATACTTTTGTAGGTAGGAGTTATATTCGGCAGAACTCTCCGAGTCCTTGACTGTCGTCCAATACCGCCCCTCCGCGGAACGCTGTGAATCAGTGAATGACGTAGCAGAAAGTGGCGTCGCAATAACTGGCGTCGCAGCAACAGGGGTCCCGGGCCTGAAATAAAAATCACCGGTGAGCGAGGACACCTCCCACGGAACCTGACGCCCTGCGGTGTCGCGGCCCACGTTGATCCGCACATGTTTGAATACCTGCTCCAGTGATGTGCCCTCAGTCTGCATTGCCTCGAGCAGGTGCTTGGTGAATACTCCGTTGCGGCCCTCACCGTCGGCGGCGACATCCCCAGGCGCCGTAGCATAGGCCAGCAACGATCCGGTGGGCGCCGGCATTCGCGCCAGACCGCGATCCGCCGAACGGAAACTGCGGGCATACGGATTGTTGCGGCAGGCATCGAGAATGATGATATTGAGCTTGTTTTCAGCATCCCCCATCGCCCGAAGAACCGATTCTGCGTCCACTGCCTCGTCGGCTACCTCGAACTCCTCCTCGATATTGGCACCCACCGGAATCAGGTAATTTCTGCCACGGACCTGAACGCCATGGCCGGCAAAATAGAAGAGCCCTACCCCGCCTTGCCTGATTTGTCTGCTGAACTCGCGGATCGCCGCACGCATCTGGCTGCGATTTGCGTTTTGCTTGTGGATGACTTGAAAGCCGACACCGCGCAAGGCCGTGGCCATATCCTGGGCATCGTTGACTGGGTTTTTTAGCGGCGATGTAGCGTAGGCACCATTACCGATGACCAGTGCAAAGCGATTTTCGGCCCGAGCTTCCCCATCGGGCAATCCGGCGAACAACAGGATTGCGGCGTAAACGAACAATCTGCACGTACATCTGCCCATCGCTCTTGTTGTATATCTTGGCGATCCCCCAATTATAGCGCACATCCAGCGCTCAGCCACTTAATGCTGCGCCAGCAGCGGCTATTCCCTGAGATTACTTCATTCACGTGCCCACAAGTGAAAAGGGGTCGGATTCGATTACGGCATGATTCCGCTATTTTTAGCGGGTCGATCGATCTTTCCCGTACCCAGTCGCTGACCGAAATGTTTTTCGATGCCTGTTTTCAAGCTACCGCAGCTGGCTGTCCTTGCTACCGCGCCGGTTATAACCGCTGTGATTTACTATTTCTTTATCGTGCTCGGCCTGGCACTTGACGCACAGACGCACGCCGGGAACAGCCTCACGTCGCGCTTGGGGAATGCGCCCGCCACACTCTTCACATTGTTTCAGACTTTCACCGCGCGGCAATTGACTACGGGCACGACTGACCGCGTCCTCGATGGAGGCATCAATCTGATCCTGTACTGCGCCGTCTTTCGCAAATCCACCAGCCACTAGGACACCCTGATAATTGCCGCTGTTGCTTGTGCCAGTCTATAGACTATTTGCAGCCGGCGTCTCGCGACAAGGCCCTTACTGCGTGCCGCGATAGCGCAGCGCTATCTGAAAGGCGACATCGGGAGCAGTCCCGGGATCCACATCCTCGCTGACGCCCAGGCTTAGTTCGTAGTTGTTGAAGATACGAATGTTTCCGCCAACAGTCAGGGTTGTAGCGCTGCCACCCAGGCTAGGGATTTCCGATTCGTACATTGCAGACCTTGATGCTCCCTGCAGGCGCAGCTCGATTCGGTCACTGACTTGTAATCCAATGCCTGCAGAAATGTAGCCCACCCATTCTTCGTAGCGATCGGCGAGTAAATCAGGCTCACCGATATGGATAGCGTGTAGTCGATAGAAGCCATTGAGATTCTGCATACCAAACAAGCTCATCGCATCACCGGCCAGACCCAGGCTCAGATCCGTGCCACCACTGCCGTGTAGCTTGCTACTGTCGCCAGTGGCGAATTTTGCCCCGAAGCGCAAAGCTACGTGGTAACGGTCGGTTGCTGTCAGCTGCCAGCCGCCGAATAATCGCGCGTCGCCGATGCCTTGCGACTCGCTGTTCATATCGATTGCCCTGCCGGTTCCATCGATGTACCTGAAGTCGAGAATGTCCTGCTCTCTGTCTGTCCTGTGCCCTTTCGGCAGCCCCAGCCATTTGTGCCAGGAATCAATCAGCGAATCCAGCCGTCCCGCCTGGTGTCGTACGTAAGGAAGTTCGACTCCAAGCTCTAACTTGTCGCCAATTCCAATCCGATAGCGGAATTCGAAACGCGTCGTTTCACCGTCGAGGTAAAGGGTCTCTGTCGATCGCACATCATCAACAGAATGACTTGCGAGTGTCACCGACAAATCCCAGGCACTTTTCCCGGAACTCAGCAGCTTGCGCCCCTCGGTACTGTCCGGAATTCCGAAGATTCCGGTTAATGGCCCGTTGTCGCGGTCGCGCAGTACATCGCCGAGTGAGGCTTGCGCGAGCAAACACCCCAACATCAGCGAATATCGATACCTTGAATTTATTCTGTCAGCCAAGATCCCAACCTTATTTCTTATTGTGACTGAGAGCTGCAACGGTGAAAAGGGATCTGAAAAGGGGTCGGATCCAGTTACTCGGCCGATCCTGCCCGTACTCAGTTGCCGATCGCAACAACCCGTGTACAGATGTTCTTTCAACTGGCTGGTTCTGCTCTTTTAGCTCGCCTCTGGCCTGCGCCGCATCTGTGCTATACGTCGGTGTGCGTGCAAACGCCGAACACGGTCACAGATAATCCATCACGCACGATGGCAACGGTCATGTGACCTGAAGCTTCTTCGATGACAAAACTGAAAGTTCGATTACCCTCAAATCCCTGAAGGTAGATTATCCCGTCGCTTCTTTCGACGCTCGAGAATGGCGATGATCGATTCTGTCCACTGGCCTTCGTGGTTGACACTGATTTCTCTTTCGTATCGATAACCACAAAATCCGGTATAGAAAGCTCCCACGGTGCCACGGAGAAACATTCTCCATTTTCGAAACAAATCTGTGCATGTCCTGCCGCACAAAGCAAGTCGTCGGCACCTTCAAGGTTTTCAGCCATAGCTATGTTGCTTGCCAGCAATGCTGTGCAGGCGATCGCAAGGTTCTTCATTGTGTTTCTCCTGTTCTCTGTTTAGTTAACGCCGAGTACGCGCCTTCGTTTGCCTTCGCAAGCGGCTTAGAACTTGACCATGTAGTCTTTGGCCTCGAGGCAGACGCTAAACGCCTTCTTGAAATTGCCTACCTGTTCGGCAGTCGCCTGTTGCTGTGCCGCGCCCTGCTCTTTAGCCTGTTGCTGCGCTTGTTGGCTCGCAGCGCGTGAACGCCGGCGCGATGAGATGGCACCGGCGGCAGCGCCATAGGCGGCGCCCTTGCCGGCATCATCGTTCGCTATTTCGCCAATTAATGCGCCTGCAGCCGCGCCCCTGACAGCGCCCTTAGCACCCGCACCCTGGGTTGCGCTTTGTGCCTGTTGCACCTGCTGCTCGGTTTGCAGAGCCTGTTGCTCGCTTTGCTTCTGGAGCTCGAACGGATCGCTTCCCGTATTGCTCGCCGCCCAGCTGTAACACTCTGCCTCGTCCTTTGACTGCTGATCAGCTGGCTGTCCCTCGGTGGGAAAGACAAAGACGTCGAGCGTTGACGCGAGCGTCTTGCCAGATTCCTGAGCAACGCCGTTGGAAAACGGCAGCGCAATCAGAATTGTAGTCAGGATTAGTCGTCTCATTTTTCTACTCCTCAATTATCATGAATGTCGGGCATGTGCCGACTTCGCTTTTAACAATTTTGCAGTCGGCTCAGTTCAAACCAATAAACACAAGCTCGATCGGCTTCGTGTCGTCACTCACCGATAGCTTTCTGCGATGGCGCCAGGATCACCCACAGCATCATTGCGCCGATCAATGTGTGTAGTATCGCTGCAGGCCACAGAAGTACCCCGTTCATGCCATCGTACGCACCAAGTATCACGAACACTAAAGCGGCGCCAACGTTATAGATACAAAGTCCTGCCCGCGGGGCGAGACGACTATCTTGTCCCTGCGATTCCCACCCTGCGACGCCGACCGATATCAATCCGATCCCCAATACGCGCGCTACCGCAACTCCGATTGGGCCCAATCCGTCGCCCAGCAACAGTCCGATCAAAAACAGCGGTGCCACAAGCGACGCGAATCCGGTAAGTACCTCAATGATTGCTGACGCGTTGAAAAGGAATTTTGTGTTCATTTTCTTCGACTTGTGCAACTGCGCTATTTGCTGCCTACAATCATCGCCAATGGATCGAAATCCGCCGGCATGTCAATAATGCCCAGGCTTTCGCCATATTCAGCGTGCTTCCCGACCAGCTCGGCAAGAAGCTCAGGCTCCTGTTTGCTTAGATCGTGCAATTCCGACGGGTCTTCTTTTATGTTGTACAGTTTCCACGCCCCC
>JAPUKV010000001.1 GCA_027295475.1 Pseudomonadota bacterium | reverse complement strand
CACGTCCAAGATGTTGCTCAAGCATTTTTAACAGCGCTGCGTGAATCATCGACGATTGGTAAGACCTACGTGCTCGGCGGGCCGGAAGTGCTGTCCTGGACCGAGATGTTACGCCGAATTGCCAGAACGGTTGGGCGCAAGAAATGGATACTGCCCATGCCGATCGGGATCATCGAAAAGTGGCGCCGTCGATATAATGAAAGACGGCCGCACAGTTCGCAGAATTACATCACGCCAGAAATGGCCTATTTTGGAGTACGGGAAAAACGGAAAACCTAACAAGCCAAGTGGCCAAAGAACGGGGGCAGTTCAATGAGTACTGCATTTGCGATGGGCGTCTAGCCAGTTAGTATCAATCAACACAGTTATCTACAAGTGAAAATGCGCTCTCCGAAGGCAGGGATCACAGGTTCGAATCCTGTCGGGCGCGGGTCCATGCTGGAGACATAGGTAACACTTTTGCGTATGCTGATAATCTCTGATTTTTGCATGCCGCGTTCGCATACAGAAGTCTAGCTACGATATTCAGTCGGCTCTCCCCCCGACATGCCGAATCATTGCTGCGGCAGCTTTAGCAGTGTTTATTGCGCGAATTTCAATTTTGGGATGTGCTGAGGCGAAAACACGAAAGATCTCGTCGGCAAAACCCTGCCCGACGTGCATTACGTTCCGCATATCCAGTTCAATCTCGGAGAATTTGTCGAGATTATGCAGAAGTCGTTTCGCCTCAGATCGCGAGACGTAGTCCTGTTGTAACAGTTTTACAAGTATGCGAGTTTTTTCGAATTGATAGTCGTAGTGCTCTGGTGCGAATTCGGCGAAAACATCCTCAAGTCGGGTACGAGAATCTGTACGAATCTCGAACTGTGCGAGAGTTCCCTTGAGATACCGGGGATCGGATACAAACACATCGTTCCGATCGCGATTCCATTCAATTTGCGAGCGATGAGATCTGAGCACGAACCGGTCGGATGACTTCGATACGAAGAATATGCCTTCGCCCGAATGTGCGTGAGGCTGCGTGGTGGTCTTACCTTTGACTAGCTCGAGCATCGCCGCTTGTTCGTCCTGCAGCTCAAATTTCTCGGTTATTGAGTAGAAGACGCCGATTCCGGCGTCTTTGACTGTGAAAGTTACCTTCATCGCGTCGAGCCGAATCTCGATTGTGCACCGCGCTGACATTGAATGATCGATCGCGTTGTTCAAGATTTCGGTGAATGCATAGTGCAGGATAGATTCGATGTTTTCGGGAAGTTGAGAAAAATTCAGCGTGATCGAGATCTTCTCGTAGACTTGTGCTTCATCAAGCCCGGCAAGTACAAGGTCACGTTTAAAACGCCGCTGTTTGACCGCGGCGCCCTTCGGGAAGTACCGTGCCGCACGCGTTGATCCCGTTTTGAAAATCTCTCCATCAGCGATCAGTCGACGCAGGTGCAGGCTGACTGCCTGACGTGTAATTCCCAGGTATTCGGCCAGCTCTGGCCCTGTTGCTGAACCGTTTTCCACGATAAATAGGCAGATCGTTTCGCGGCTCGATTTGGATATTCTCATTCGTCAATTGTAAACTAATTCGCAAGTTGTTTAAAATATTATTGTCAAGTTTTCTGCAGCGAAAGCCATAATTGACAATTAATGCGCAAGGACAAGAAAGTCTATTTGTCAAGCTTCATCGAGCCCGCTGACCGCACCAAAAACCGCTCATGGAATAGGTGGAATACAAATACCTGCGACGACCGTGCTTTAATCGTGTCTTGCTCTGTGCAGTTGGGAAAGATTCATGACAACCGAGAAAGGTAACGGAGATAGTCAATTCGGACATCCGGATGTGGACGTTGTCGTGGTGGGTGCCGGCTTTTCAGGGTTGTATCTGTTGCAGCGCCTGCGAAGCCAGGGATTCTCGACCAAAGCGTTCGAGAGCGCAGCTGACGTTGGTGGCACATGGTACTGGAACCGCTATCCGGGAGCCCGCTGCGACATACTCAGCATCGACTACTCCTACAGCTTCGATTCCGAACTCGAAACCGAGTGGCAGTGGTCGGAGAGATACGCGACTCAGCCAGAGATTCTCCGCTACCTCCAGCACGTTGCCGAAAAGCACGATCTGCGGCGCGACATCGAGTTTTCGACAAGGATCGAGTCTGCGACCTGGGATGAGAAAACGTCGCTGTGGCGCCTGCGAACCGATCAGGGCAATGAGACCAGCTGTCGCTACTATGTGATGGCCACCGGGTGCCTCTCGGCGCCGAAAACGTTGGATGTCAACGGCGTGGATCGATTCGGCGGTGCGACTTACGCAACCAGCCGATGGCCGCATGAAGGCGTCGATTTCAGCGGTATGCGGGTTGCAGTTATCGGCACCGGATCATCGGGTGTCCAGTCGATTCCACTTATCGCGGAGCAGGCTGCAGAACTCACCGTGTTTCAACGCACGCCGAATTTCTCAATCCCGGCCCACAACGGGCCGGTTGACCCAAAGAAACTGGCCGGGAAAGAAGGCCGTCACGCGGAGTATCGCGAAGCGGCGCGATGGTCGTTTGCTGGCGTACCAGGTGAACCTGGCGAAAAGGGAGCGCTGCAGGCTTCGGGGGAAGAGCGCCAGGCTGTCTACGACCGTGTGTGGGATACCGGCGAGCTCATTGCCACTGTAACGTCCTTCAATGACCTCCTTGTCAACGCGGCGTCAAACCAGACGATAGCCGAATTCGTGCGGGGAAAGATTCGCTCGACAGTAAATGATCCGGAAGTCGCCGAGACGCTCTGCCCCGTTGATTTTCCATTAGGCACCAAGCGTCTGTGTCTCGATACCAACTACTACGAGACCTACAACTTGCCACATGTGCGACTCGTCGATCTGCGCAAGACTGCGATCACCACGATCACCGAAACGGGGATCGACACCGACAGCGAGTCGTTCGAATTTGATGCCATTGTCTTTGCCACCGGGTTCGACGCCATGACCGGTGCGATTGCAGCCGTTGACATAACCGGGCGCGAGGGTGCGACGCTACGAGACAAATGGGCGGACGGCCCCAAGACCTACCTCGGCCTGACGATTGCCGGATTTCCGAACTTATTCATTGTTACCGGGCCAGGCAGTCCGTCCGTCATGTCGAACATGATGGTCTCGATCGAGCAGCACGTCGAATGGATTTGCGACTGCCTGGAATACCTGCGCCGGGATAGCCTCGAGTTGATTGAACCAACCAAGGTAGCCGAGGCCGGTTGGGGACAGCACGTCAACGACTACGCTGACATCACGCTATTTCCCCAGGCGAACTCCTGGTACATGGGAGCAAACGTCCCGGGCAAGCCGCGAGTGTTCCTGCCTTACATCGGTGGCGTCGACGTTTATCGGGCCATTTGCGACGAAGTGGTCAGCAGGGATTACCTCGGATTCACCCTCGAGGGTCCCGGCAAGACCCGCCTGAACGATGGCATCATTCGGCCAGTGCAGCCTGATGTCACATTGGTGCTGCAGGCTATCGAAAGCCTCGGATTACCACCGATTGAGGAGATGTCGGTCGAGGATGCCCGGGCATTCGCCGATACCATGGCCGCTGAACGGCCGCCGGGGCCGGAGGTGGGCGACATCGTCGATGACGTCTTGCCAGGCGCTGTCGGCGACCTGGCCTACCGCTTGTACCGGCCGGCAAGCCCGGGTCCACACCCGATTGTTGCCTACTTCCATGGCGGGGGCTGGGTTCTCGGCGGCCCCGACTCCGACGACCCGTTTTGTCGCGACCTGTGTGTGCAGTCCAACGCGATTATCATTTCCGTCGACTACCGCCATGCGCCCGAGGCTCGCTTCCCTGCTGCGCCCGATGACGGCTTTGCGGCAGTGCAGTGGATCGCGGAAAACGCCAGGAACCTGGGCGGAGTGCCAGGCCAGCTCGCGGTCGCCGGCTGGAGTGCTGGCGCCAACATCGCCGCCGTCGTCTGCCAGATGGCCCGCGATGCCGGCGGGCCCGAGATTACCGGGCAGATGCTCGTCACCCCGGTTGTCGACTGCGACTTCTCACGCCATTCCTATGTCGAAAACGCCGACGGCTATTCGCTCACCACGGAATTGATGCATTGGTTCTGGGATCACTACGCTGACCCGGCCGATCGACAGGACCCGAAGGCATCCCCGCTTCGAGCTCACGACCTGGCGAATCTCCCTCCGGCGCTTGTGGTGACGTGTGAGTTCGATCCACTCCGGGACGAAGGGGCAACGTACGCTGAGGCACTGGCGAAGGCGGGCGTGCAGGTCCGCCATCTGCCATGTCGTGGCCAGATCCACACGTCGTTAATGGCGGTGGACATGGTGGTCTCGGGCGCCGCTGCTCGAGCGGAAATGGGCGTTGCGTTCCGGCAGTTCTTCGACACGTGAGTCCCGGTCTGACAGCCGTCGTCGCGTATCGATGCCGGGGTCCGTATGGAGTGTTGCCCTTGTCTCGGGATGCTCAGATCGAATCAGTAAATTCGTCCACCCACTCTCACACTCGTGCCGTAGCCAGGGCGGCCATGGTGGCCACCGTAACCATTGTAGGA